>NZ_JBEOZU010000001.1:0-3293 GCF_040298185.1 Streptomyces sp. NPDC001634
GGCTGCCGGAGCGGGGCGCCGTGCTCGGGGCGCGCTCGGTGACAGCGGAACCGGCGTGCCGCGACCCGGACGCTCTCGGGCCCTCGGCCCGGGCGGGCCCGGCCCGGCTTGCTCAGCGGCTGCCGTCCAGGATGACGCGCGCGACCAGCGCCGGGTCGTCGTTCATCGGGACGTGCCCGCAACCGGGCAGCCGGACCAGCCGGGCCTTGGGGATGATCTGCTTGGCACGGATGCCCTGACGGCGCACCAGGAGCCGGTCCCTGGTGCCCCACGCCACAGTGACCGGCAGTCCGGGCACGTCGTCCGTGAACTGGACGGCAGTGCCTGCGCGGAGGGTGTCGGTGAACCCCTCTGCTCGGGCCAGCGCGAGGGTCTCGGCAACGACGGACTCGGGTGAACGACGGCTGGGGTGGGCATAGATGGTGCTGGTCAGCATTGTGCGCCCGGCCGCCGTGCGCGACAGCTGCTCCACCACGGGCAGCGGCATCCTCCGCGAGATGTTCCGCATCGCGAGCAGGACCGTGAACGCGTACCGACGCTCGGCGGGCGTCCAGAACCCGGCGGGTGAGAGCGCGGTGACGGACCGTACGAGCTTCTCCCGGCCCAGTGCCAGGGCCAGCAGGCCGCCCAGGGAGTTGCCCGCCACGTGCGGACGGTCGATCTCCAGCGCTTCGCACAGCGATCCGAGCGCCGGCACCACGGTCGACAGGTCGTAGGCGAGTCCGTCCGGCAGGGCCGGGGACGCGCCGAAACCCGGGAGGTCGACCGCGATCACGTCACGCTCGGTCGCCAGGATGTCCAGGACCGGGTCCCAGGCCTGGCGGTGATGGCCTATGCCGTGCAGCAGGAGGAGCGGTTCGCCGGTGCCCACGCGCGCGTACGAGACGGTCACGGTCCGCGGGCCGTGCGGAGAGGGGACGCTGAAGGAGACCGTGGCGGCCATGGTGCTGCTCCTCGTCTGGGACACGTCGGCACAATGTTGTAGACAGCTTGTCAGCAATTACTACCCACGGGTAGCCCTCGGTTGTCGTGAACCACGCGCGCGTGCGTGAACCGGGGGCCCACGTGCGTGTTCCCCCAATGGGCCCTGCCGGCGCCGCCGGCCATCGGCGGTCCGCGGCAATTGTGCTCTGGCCGACAACGGTTCTGCCTGGACACGGCGGAGCGTGTCGGATGGGATGGACAGGTGACCGTCGACACCGCGACCGAGGTTTTCGAAGAGCACCGGCCCGTTCTGATGGGCGTCGCCTATCGCATGCTCGGGCGGGTCGCCGACGCCGAGGACGTGGTCCAGGAGGCCTGGCTGCGCTGGTCCGGCGCCGACCGCGAATCCGTGCGCGAATCGCGCGCCTACCTCGTGCGCATCACCACCCGGCTGGCCGTCGACCGGCTGCGTCAGGTGAAGGCGCGCAACGAGGCGTACGTGGGTCCGTGGCTGCCCGAGCCGTACGTCACCGAATTCGGCGATACCGTCCCGGACGCGGCGGAGCAGGCGGTGCTCGCCGACTCCGTCTCGCTGGCCGTCCTCGTCGTCCTGGAGTCCCTGTCACCCCTGGAGCGGGCGGTGTTCGTGCTCAGAGAAGCCTTCGGGTACCCGTTCGCGGAGATCGCCGCCGCCCTCGACCGCAGTGAGCCCGCAGTGCGCCAGCTCGCCGCACGCGCCCGCAGTCACGTCGACGAACGGCGGCCGCGCTACGACGTCGACCCGGCCGAACGCCGCGAAATGACCGAGCGGTTCCTCGCCGCGTCGGTCGATGGCGACCTCGAAGGGCTGATCGGGCTGCTCGCGCCGGACGTCCGGCTGGTCGGCGACAGCGGCGGCCGCGCCAAGGCGCCGCTGCGGGTCCTGGTCACCGCCGACAAGGTCGGCCGCTTCATTACCGGTGTGGCCGGCCGGGGCATCCCCGACGCGTCGTTCCGCTTCCTGGAGCTCAACGGCGGTCCGGCCCTGCTGGTCCTGTCCGGCGGCAAGCCCGACTCCGTCCTCCAGGTGGACGTCGCGGACGGGCGCATCCAGTGCGTCTACATCATCCGCAACCCGGAGAAGCTGGTGTCCCTGCACGTCGCCTAGCGGCCGAACGGATCACCGCGAAGCGATCACCGTGAAGCCTCCCCACATGGGTGTTCATGAACGGAGGCTTCGTCATCGTGTCATTCACGTCGCCCACAGCGAACGCCGTGTGAACGCTCTGCGGCACCGCATCTGTGCAGTCCGTAAGGGATCGAGGATTGGTCTTGACCAAGGGTGGAGGCCGCCCTATGGTCGCAGAGAAGTGCAACAACCTTTAATAAACAAGGGCGCTAAAACGCCGCCGGGCCACGGCGATTGCGGAGGACAGGGTGGGGACCACGCAGCTGGAATCGGTGCCGGAGCCTAAGTACTGGCATCTCAAGACCGTGCTCACCGAAGCACTCGACTCCGAGTTCTCCGTGGGTGAGATCCTGCCCAACGAACGGGATCTCGCGGCCCGTTTCGGTGTCGCCCGTGCCACGCTCCGCCAGGCCCTCGAACAGCTCGAACTCGAAGGCCGGCTGCAGCGCCGCCGTGGGGTCGGCACCTCCGTCGCTCCGCCTCGCATGGGCGTGGCCGTCGGCGCCGAGCAGCACATGTGGCCGGGTGCGTCCGACGATGCCTGGCAGCCGATGAACACCGCGCTCGCGGTCCCGCCCGCCGCGGTGGCCGACCTCCTGGAGACCGGCCGGGACGAGCAGGTGCACACGGTGCGCCGCTCCCGCGTGTCGCACGGCCAGCCCGTCGCCGCCGAGCTGCTTCACATCCCGGACTCCTCGGTGCCCGACCTCTCCGCGATCGACGCGCCCTCGGGTGTGGCCCGCGCGCGTGCCGTGCTGCGCGAGCTGCAGCACCTGGAGCTGGAGGGCCAGGACCAGGCCGTGGAGCTGGGTTCGGCCAGCGCCGAGGACGCCAAGGAGCTCGACCGACTGCCCGGCGCGCCCGTCCTCGTCGTCACCACCCGCTTCTACGCCGAGGGGCGCACCGCGGCCGTCTCCGTCGCGACATACCGTGCCGACACCTGCCGCCTCACGTTCGGGGACTCCGGCCGCGTCGAGATCCACCACGATCCGGAACGCCGCGCCTCCTGACCGCAGCGCCGGACGCCGCCGCGGCGGGTCCGCCGGGCCACGTCCGAGATCCGCACCCGTGGGGCCGCCGGCAAGCACGGGGGGCGGGGGGTGTTGACGGGGCGGGCGGGGCCGGGGGGGGGGGGCCCGGGGGAGCTGGGCCCTGAAACGGGCCCCCAAGGTTGGGGGGGGGGGGCCCCCCGGCACCAAAA
>NZ_JBEOZU010000001.1:3303-131664 GCF_040298185.1 Streptomyces sp. NPDC001634
GCCGGGGGGGGGGGCCCGGCGCGCCCCTGCCCCACCCCCCCCCCCCCGCCCCCGGGCCCCGCCGCGCCGCGACGTTGTTGTACCCGGACGCTCCGGGCCGGTCGGCTGCTACCGGATTCAGCGCCGCGCCGTCACCGTGCCCTCCACCGCGAACAATTCCTCTTCCACGTGGTCCAGCGCCAGCCGCAATGCTCCCGTCGCCACCGCGGCCTCGCCCAGCCGTGACAAGGTCACCTTCGGCGGGCGCAGACAGTAGCGGGCCAGCTCCTGACGGAGCGGCTCCAGTACGCCGTCCAGGCCTGCCGCCCAGCCGCCGATGACGACCAGCTCGGGATCGAGGGCCAGTACGAGGGCCGCCACGTCGTGCACGAGCCGCTGGATGAAGCGGTCCACGGCAGCGCGGGCCCGCTGGTCGCCCTCGCGGGCGAGCGCGAACACATCGCCGACCTGCTGCTCGTCCAGCGGCTGCAGCGGTTCGTTCGTGGTCGACAGCAGCGTCTCCGGGGTCGCTTCGCGACCCAGCAGGTGCAGCGCGCCGATCTCCCCGGCCGCCCCGCCGTAGCCGCGGTGCAGCCGGCCGCCGATCAGCGAGCCGGCGCCCGGGCTCAGTCCGGCCAGTACGAACACGATGTCGTCGGACTCGGTGGCGGCGCCCTTCCAGTGCTCGGCCACGGCAGCGGCGTTGGCGTCGTTCTCGACCAGAACCGGGCACTTGAAGGAGCGGCTGAGCCGTTCGCCCAGCTTCAGACCGGTCCACTCGGGCAGGGCCGTACCCAGGCGCACGGTGCCGTCCGCCTCCACGATCCCGGGGCTGCCCACGCCGACCGCGCGCAGTGAGTCACGGGCCACGCCTGCCCGGCGCAGCAGTTCGGCGACCGCGCCGCGCAGCCGCTCCAGACGCTCGTCCGCCGACGCCGTCTCGGAAACCTCCTTGGAGAAGGTCCCCAGCTCCCGGCCGTCGAGATCGGCGAGGAGCGCGGTCACCCTGTGCGCACCGACGTCCAGGCCCAGCAGATGGCCCGCCTCGGCCCGGAACCGGAACATTCGTGCGGGGCGCCCCTGCCGTCGGGCGGCCCCCTCCTCGGCGGCCTTCTCGACCACGAGTCCGGCCTCGATCAGCCCCTCGACCACACCCTCGACAGTCGGCCGGGACAGCCCGGTCACCCGGGTGATCTCGGTGAGCGTCGCACAGTCGGTGGCGCGCAGCGCGTGCAGCACCACCGCGGAATTGATCCTTCGAAGCAGAGAGGGATCCCCGCCGGTCAGCCGCCCCAACGTCCGTCCTCCCAGCTCGTGCGCGTGTTGGGCGGATCGTACTCGGCACCGGGCACACCCGCGAGAGCCGGGCGCCGACCGGGAGGATCAGCCAGGTGCGACGAACCCCGATTCGTACGCCGCGATCACCGCCTGTGTGCGGTCCCGCGCACCCAGCTTCGCCAGGACGGCGCTGACATGCGACTTCACCGTCTCCGTGCCGACGACCAGCTTCCCGGCGATCTCCGCGTTCGACAGTCCCCGTGCCATCAGCCGCAGCACCTCGGCCTCCCGCTCGGTGAGGGCGGCCCGCTCCATCGCTGCCCGGGCCGCCCGGTTCCCGCCGCTGTCGCCGTACGCCGAGGTCAACTGCCGTACCGACGCCGGGAACAGCAGCGACTCGCCCTCGGCGACCAGCCGCACCGCGTGCACGATCTCGGCCGGCCGGGCCCGCTTCAGCAGAAAGCCGTCCGCGCCCGCGCGCAGTGCCTCGTAGACGTACTCGTCGTTCTCGAATGTCGTCACCACGAGGATCTTCGGCGGCGAGGCGACCATGCGCAGCACCGCGCGCGTGGCCTCGATGCCGTCCATCAGCGGCATGCGCACGTCCATGGCGACGACGTCCGGCCGCAGCTGCCGCACCAGGGGGATCACCGCCGCGCCGTCCGACGCCTCGCCCACGACCTCGATGTCGGGCTGGGCCTCGAGGGCGGCGCGCAGACCCATGCGGACCAGGGGTTCGTCATCGACGAGCAGGACGGTGACCGGCATCCGGCCGGCGTAGATCAGCTCAGCGGCAGTTCGACGTGCACCTGCCAGTCGCCCGCGTCCGGACCCGTGCGTGCCCGGCCGCCGAGCAGCGCCGCGCGCTCGCGTATCCCACGCAGACCGCTGCCCCGGCCGGGGCCGGGTACCTCCGCGGTCAGCGGGTTGCGGACCTCCAGGTCGAGCGTGTCCGCGTCGACCTCGATACGGACATGGACCGGTACGCCGCCCGCGTGCCGGAGCACATTGGTGAGCGACTCCTGGAGGATGCGGTACCCCTCACGGGAGACCGGGCCGGGGATCTTCTCCAGGGGGCCCGACAGATCGGCGTCGACCTTCGCGCCGGAAGCGCGCGCCGACTCCAGGAGCCGGTCGGCCTCCGTCAGGGTGGGGCGGCTGCTCGCCGGGCGCTCGGACTCGCGCAGGATGCCGAGCACCCGCTCCAGGTCCTCCAGCGCGGTGCGGCCCGTCTCCTCGATGGCATCCAGCGCACTGCGGCACGTGGGCGCGTTGCTCGACGCGCAGGCCGCGCACGGTTCGCTTACCGTCCGCGACCATCTGCGGGCGCTCGCCGCGAGCAACCGCATCCATGGGAGCCGGGTGGACGAGGTGCTGGAGGAGACGGGGCTTGCGTCGGTCGCCGGGCGCCGGGTGAAGACGTACTCCCTGGGGATGCGTCAGCGCCTGGGTATCGCTGCCGCACTCCTCGGCGACCCACCCGTGGTGCTGCTGGACGAGCCCTTCAACGGACTCGACCCCGAAGGCATCATCTGGATCCGCGAGTTGCTGCGCCGCCTCGCACGCGAGGGCCGTACCGTCCTCGTCTCCAGCCATCTCATGAACGAGACCGCCTCCTTCGCCGACCACCTGGTGGTGCTGGGCCGGGGCCGGCTGCTGGCCGACACGCCGATGCGGGAGTTCATCGACGCGCGCGTGCAGCCCTGCGTCCGGGTCCGCACCACGGACGGCGCCGCCCTCGGCGCACCGCTCACGGAGCACGGGTACGAGGCCGCCGAGATGGCGGAGGGGCGGTGGAGCGTGCGGCACGCGCGCGTGGAGGACATCGGGCGCATGGCTTCCGCCGCCGGGATCCCGATCCTCGAACTCTCCACCGAGGAGGGCACCCTGGAGCAGGCCTATCTCGATCTCACGGCCGCCGAGGCCGAGTTCACGTCCACCTCGATGCAGCCCCAGGAGGTCTGAGCCATGGCCTTGGCACCCGTACTCCACTCAGAGTGGATCAAGATCCGTACGCTGCGTTCGCTGGTCGGCGCCCTCCTTGCGATGGTCGTCTCCACCGCGCTCTTCTCGGCGCTCGCCGGACTGGACGCCGAGGGCCCGGACTTCGAGCCGCTGTTCTCGACGTTCTTCGGCGTCAGCTTCGGCCAGATCGCGGCGATCGCGTTCGGTGCGACGGCCCTCTCGAGCGAGTTCCAGGGCGGCGCCCTACGGCTCTCGCTGGCCGCGGTGCCGCGCCGCGGACGGTGGTTCACGGCCAAGGCAGTGGCCGTCGGCGCGCCGGTGCTCGCCGTCGGCCTGGCCACCGGGTGCGTGAGCCTCGCCGTGGGGAAGGCGGTCCTCGGGAGCAGAACGAACGGGCTGACCTGGTCCGAGGAACTGCGCGGAGTTCTGGGCTGCGGCCTCTACCTCACGCTGATGGCGCTGCTCGCCGCCGGGCTCGCGGCGCTGCTGCGCAGTGGAGTAGCCACGCTGAGCGTGCTCGTGCCCTTCCTGCTCATCGTGTCCTTCGTGATCGGGGGAGTGTCGGGCACGGCCGCCGACCTCCTGCCCGACAAGGCGGGCCAGGTGATCCTCCACCAGACCTCCGACGGAATGCTCGGACCCTGGTCGGGGCTCGCGGTGACGGCGGTGTGGGCGGGGGCCGCCTTGCTCGGGGGCGCGTGGAGCCTGGAGCGACGGGACGCCTGACCCGGCTACTTGTTCGCGGCTTCTCTCAGCCGCCCGAACTCCTCCGCCATCGTCGTGGCCGTCCAATGCGCATTGAGGCCACTGGGATTGGGCAGCACCCACACCCGGCTGGAGCCGATCGTCCGCTCCTGCGGACCGATGACGGCCTTGCGGTCGTCAAAGGCTGCCCGGTAGGCGGTCACGCCGACCACCGCGAGCCATGTGGGGCGCAGCCGCTCCACCTTGGCGCCGAGGATCCGTCCGCCCTCGCGGTACTCCTCGGAGGTCAGTTCGTCGGCCCGCGCGGTCGCCCGTGCCACCACGTTTGTGATGCCCAGCCCGTACGACAGCAGTTCGGCCTGCTCCGACGGTTTGAACAGCCGCGGGGTGAAACCCGACAGATGCAGCACCGGCCAGAAGCGGTTGCCGGGGCGGGCGAAGTGATGGCCCGTCGCGGCGGTCATCAAACCAGGGTTGATACCGCAAAAGAGAACGCTGAGGCCGTCCGCGATCACATCAGGTACCAGACGGTCGCGGGCGGCCTCCAGCTCCGCCGGGGTGAACCGGGTCAGAGGATCGCCCCCGGGGTGTACCCGGCGGCCTCGGGGTGCTGCTTCACGAGCTCCTCGATGCGACCGACGACCGTGGCGACCTGGTCGGCCGCGGCGCCCGTGAAGGACAGCTTGTCCGCCATCAGCTCGTCGAGCCCGGCACGGTCCAGCGGGATGCGCTCGTCCGCGGCCAGGTTGTCGAGCAGCTCGTTGCGCTCGGCGCCCTGCTCGCGCATCGCGAGGGCGCAGGCGACGGCGTTCTCCTTGATGGCCTCGTGCGCCACCTCGCGGCCGACGCCCGCGCGCACCGAGGCCATCAGCACCTTGGTGGTGGCGAGGAACGGCAGGTAGCGGTCCAGCTCGCGCGCGATGACCGCGGGGAAGGCGCCGAACTCGTCGAGCACCGTCAGAAACGTCTCCAGCAGACCGTCCAGGGCGAAGAACGCGTCCGGCAGCGCGACCCGGCGCACCACGGAGCAGGACACATCGCCCTCGTTCCACTGGTCGCCCGCCAGCTCGCCCGTCATCGAGGCATAGCCGCGCAGGATGACCATGAGACCGTTGACGCGCTCGCAGGAGCGGGTGTTCATCTTGTGCGGCATCGCGGAGGAGCCGACCTGGCCGGGCTTGAAGCCCTCGGTCACCAGCTCGTGCCCGGCCATCAGCCGGATGGTCTTCGCCAGCGACGACGGCGCGGCCGCCAGCTGCACCAGGGCGGTGACGACCTCGTAGTCGAGCGAGCGCGGGTAGACCTGGCCGACCGAGGTGAAGGCCTGCGAGAAGCCCAGGTGGTCGGCGATCCGCTGCTCCAGCCGCGCGAGCTTGCCCGCGTCACCGCCGAGCAGGTCGAGCATGTCCTGTGCCGTGCCGACCGGGCCCTTGATGCCGCGCAGCGGGTAGCGGCCGAGCAGTTCCTCGACCCGTCCGTACGCGACGAGCAGCTCGTCGGCGGCCGTCGCGAAACGCTTGCCGAGGGTGGTGGCCTGTGCGGCCACGTTGTGGGAGCGGCCGGCCATGACCAGCTCGCCGTACTCGGCCGCGAGCTTGCCGAGGCGCGCCAGTACAGCCACCGTGCGGTCGCGCATCAGCTCCAGCGAGAGCCGGATCTGCAGCTGCTCGACGTTCTCGGTCAGATCGCGGGAGGTCATGCCCTTGTGCACGTGCTCGTGCCCGGCGAGGTCGTTGAACTCCTCGATCCGCGCCTTCACATCGTGCCGGGTGATCTTCTCGCGCTCGGCGATCGAGGCGAGGTCGACCTGGTCGAGAACGCGCTCGTAGTCGGCGATCGCCGCGTCCGGTACCTCGATCCCCAGGTCCTTCTGGGCCCGCAGCACGGCGAGCCAGAGCTGCCGCTCCAGCCTGACCTTCTGCTCGGGGGACCAGAGCGTGGCGAGCTCGGCGGAGGCGTAGCGTCCGGCGAGGACGTTCGGGATACGGGGCTTTGCGGGCGCAGCTGTCACGTGTACGGATTCTACTGGCGATTCATGCAGGCCAGCGCCACGGCCCGGTTCGTCGGAACCTACGAGACCCGCGTCACGCCGGGCGTCTGCAGGCCTGACGAAGCCGAGGGAGGCGCGGCAGCGGCGGCCCGGGGGCTACGACCGGTCCGCGACCTCCGCCAGGATGTCGCCGTGGCACAGCTGGGGGGCGCACCAGCATGCGAGCGTCTTGCCGCGCAGCTTGGGCACCAGGGCCAGCAGGTCTGGACGTTCCATGAGGTACGTCCGGTACTTCGCCATCACCTCGGCCCGCGTCCCGTCATGCTTCTTGTTCGGGGTGTCGATCTGGAACGGGTTGTGCAGAGGGTGCTGGGGAAGGTCCCAGCCGCCCCTGGTCATACGGCGGCCGACGTAGACGACTTCCTTCGGGGCGTGTTCCAGCCGGGAGCCGAACTCCTGGAGGCGGCCCTTCAGATTGATCACCTCGGTCGTCACGCGGGACTCCCTCCGGAGCGTGAGGTACTCCTAGGCGGCCGGCCCCTTGTACGGCAGCAGTTCCGGGCGCTTGGCCGGGCGGCCGTCGCCCGACGAGCGGCCCGTCAGCCGACGTCCTATCCACGGCAGCAGATGCTGCCGGGTGAAGCGGACGTCCGCAGTCCGGCGGGCGACCCAGTTCGGCGGCGCGCTCGGGGGCAACGGGGTACGCCATTCCGTATCCTCCGCCTCGTACCCGAGTGTCTGCCACACGGCTTCCGCCACCCGGCGGTGTCCTTCGGCCGTCAGATGCAGTCGGTCCACGTCCCACATGCGGGGGTCGGCGAGCGACGGCGCCCCGTACAGGTCGACCACCACCGCCCCGTGCCGCTCCGCGAGCCCGTCGACACAGGCGAACAGCTCCTCCATACGGGGCCGGAAGCGTTCGAGGACCGGGCCCTGACGGCCGGGACTGCGCATCAGGACGAGCTGCTTGCACGCCGGGGCCAGTCGCTCCACGGCTTCGGTCAGCAGATCCTTGACGCGGTCCATGTCGCACTTGGGCCGCAAGGTGTCGTTGAGGCCGCCGACCAGCGTGATCACATCCGGTTGCATTGCGGCGGCGAGGTCCACCTGCTCGTCGACGATCTGCCTGATCAGCTTGCCGCGGACGGCGAGGTTGGCGTACCGGAATCCAGGTGTCCGTGCGGCCATCCGGCCCGCCAGGACATCGGCCCAGCCGCGGTAGGAGCCGTCGGACAGCAGGTCCGACATGCCCTCGGTGAAGGAGTCGCCGACCGCGACCAGGCTGGTGTGCGTGGGTTTCGTCTGCATGGCGCCGTCGATGGTATCGGGCCCGCATACCCGCCGGTCGGTCGCCCTGCGCCCCGACCCGGCAGGCCTCGTCCCCGGCCCGGCCCACGCCGACCGCCCGCCCGCGTCTTGCGTCGGCGCGCTCAGCGGCCGCGGCCGTCGACGGGCAGTCCCGGTGTGACCCGGCCGCCCGCACCACATGCCGAGCGGGTGAGGTCGCAGCTTGCTCCGGCCCGTCTGCCGCGGCACTGCCGAAGACCGGTCCGGCTCCACGCCGACAGACAAGCCCGGCGCTCGCCGACCGGCCCCGGCTCACACCGTCTGGCCGAACAGTTCCCGCAGGACGTCCTCCATCGTCACCAGCCCGGCCAGCCGTCCGTCCGCGCCCAGGACCGCTGCCAGGTGGGTGCGGCTGCCGCGCATCGCCGTGAGTACGTCGTCCAGCGGTGTGCTCTCCCGTACCCGCGCGACGGGGCGCATGTCCCGCAGCCGGAACGGTACGTCCCGTGGTGACGCGTCCAGCGCGTCCTTGACGTGCAGATAGCCGATGATCCGCCGGCCCTCGTCCACGACGGGAAAGCGCGAGAACCCGGACTCGGCCGACAGCCCCTCGAGCTCCTCCGGAGTGATGCCGACGCGTGTGTAGACAACGCGTTCCAGCGGTACCACCACGTCGCGTACGGGCCTGCGGCCAAGCTCCAGCGCGTCGTGCAGGCGCTCCTGCGCGCGGTCGTCGATGAGCCCGGCCGCAGTGGAGTCCTTCACGAGCCGCGCCAGTTCGTCGTCCGAGAACGTGGCCGTGACCTCGCTCTTCGTCTCCACCCGCAACAGTGCGAGCAACCCGTTCGCGAAGGCGTTCACCGTGAAGATCACCGGGCGCAGCGCCCGGGACAGACCGACCAGCGGCGGGCCGAGCAGCAGCGCGAGGCGCACCGGCTCCGCGAGCGCGATGTTCTTCGGCACCATCTCGCCGAGCAGCATGTGCAGATACGTCGCCAGGGCCAGCGCGATCACGAACGACACGGCGCGTCCCGCGTCCTGCGGGATGCCCAGCGCGTGGAACACCGGCTCCAGCAGGTGTTCGATCGCGGGCTCGGCGACCACACCGAGGACCAGGGTGCACAGGGTGATCCCGAGCTGCGCGGCCGCCAGCAGCGCCGACACATGCTCCAGGCCCCACAGCACACTGCGCGCACGCCGGTCACCCGCCTCGGCGTGCGGTTCGATCTGGCTGCGGCGCACGGAGATCAGCGCGAACTCGGCCCCCACGAAGAAGGCGTTCAGGACGAGCGTCAGCAGACCGATCAGCAACTGGACGACAGTCACTGTTCCCCCTCCTTCCGGGCGACCGGCGCGTGCATGAGCACGCGCGCGGCCCGGCGCCCGGACGCGTCCATCACGTCGAGGCGCCAGCCGGCCACCTCGACGCTGTCGCTCTTGGCCGGTATCCGGCCCAGCTCCGTGGCGATGAGACCGGCCAGCGTCTCGTACGGGCCTTCGGGCACCCGCAGTCCGACGCGCGCGAGCTGGTCGATGCGGGCCGAGCCGTCGGCCGAGTACAGCTCCCGGCCGGCGTTGTCCGTTCCGGCCGGGGCCAGGTCGGGCGTCTCGTGCGGGTCGTGCTCGTCGCGCACCTCGCCGACGACCTCCTCGACGATGTCCTCCAGCGTGGCCACCCCTGCGGTGCCGCCGTACTCGTCGATCACGACCGTGATGGTGTTCTTGCCCGACAGGCGGTCCAGCAGTCTGTCGACGGTCAGGGACTCCGGGACGAAGAGAGGCTCGCGCATCACCTGCGCCACCGAACGCACCGGCCGCTCCTCGGCGGCCACGGCGACGACGTCCTTGATGTGCGCGATGCCGACGACCGAGTCCAGGCTGCCGCGGTAGACGGGGAAGCGGGACAGTCCGGTCGCGCGTGTCGCGTTCGCCACGTCCTCGCAGGTCGCCTGGACGTCGAGGGCGACGACCTGGACGCGCGGGGTCATCACGTTCTCCGCGGTCAGGTCGGCGAGGTTGAGGGTGCGGACGAAGAGCTCCGCGGTGTCCGCCTCCAGGGCGCCCTCCTTCGCGGAGTGCCGGGCGAGCGCGACCAGTTCCTGCGGCCCCCGCGCGGAGGCCAGCTCCTCGGCCGGTTCGATGCCGAAGCGGCGGACGACATGGTTGGCCGAGTTGTTCAGATGCGTGATGAACGGGCGGAACGCGGAACTGAACCAGCGCTGCGGCGTGCCCACCCGCTTGGCCACGGCGAGCGGCGAGGAGATCGCCCAGTTCTTGGGCACCAGCTCGCCGACCACCATCAGGAACACGGTCGACAGGCCCGTGCCGATGACGAGGGCGACGGACGTGGACGCGGAGTGTGACACGCCCAGTGCCTCCAGCGGGCCCGCGATCAGCTTGGCGATCGACGGCTCGGAGAGCATGCCGACCACCAGGTTGGTGACCGTGATCCCCAGCTGGGCGCCCGAGAGCTGGAACGTCAGATTTCGTGCGGCCTTGAGGGCACCTGCCGCACCGCGCTCGCCGCGCCGCGCCGCGTGCTCCAGCTCGCTGCGCTCGACCGTGGTGAGCGAGAACTCCGCCGCGACGAAGACGCCGCAGGCCAGCGAGAGCAGGACCGCCACCAGCAGGAGGAGCACTTCTGTCATCGGGTCACCTCCGTCCCATGGTCGGTCAGGGACACGAGCACCGCGCGCTCTCGGTTGGTGGGAGGCTCGCCCATGGGCGGAGGCTTCACCTTTCCATGGTGGGACGGGATGACACCTTCATGGTAAAGGATCGGTAAAGTGGTTCAGTTTTCGAGGGGCTTCACCCACCGCCGCCAGTGCTCCTCCGGTGCATAACCCGCCGCCCGCCACGCATGGTGCGCGGTCTCGTTGCGCTGAAGCACCATCGCGTCCCCACGGCGTCCTCCGAGTCGTACGAAACGCTCCTCCGCGGCGGCCAGCAATGCCGCGCCGATGCCCTGCCGCCGCCGCTCGGGGTGCACCGCGAGCCGGTAGAGGTGGCATCGCCATCCGTCGAATCCGGCTATCACGGTCCCCGCGAGGATGCCGTCGCGCTCCGCGAGGAGCAGGGCCTCGGGATCTCTTGTGACGAGTCGGGCCACTCCGTCGTGGTCGTCGCTGATGCTCCTTCCTTCGGCGGCTTCGCGCCAGAACTGGAGCACCGTGTCGACGTCCGAGAGGGTGGCGCAGCGGATGTGGAGATCGCTCATGAGGCGAGCCAAGCAGAGCGTCGGCCGGCCTGGCGAATGAGTTTCCGGGCGCAGCCGGACCGGGGGAAACGACCTGTCCGCAGCGTGTGTTCACCCCTGCGGGTGACCATCCAGGATGAGTGCAGGCGATAGGGTCGAGCTTCAGGGTTCTGTGGCGGTCGCGGTGTCTGCGCCGGCCGCCGTACTTCCTGGCTGTCATGCGGGCGCCAAGCCGGGTGGAAGCGTCAAGGGGGCCCCTTGCCACTGCACGAGCAGCGATTCGATCGGGAACGTCTCAGTCCTGCTCGGCAAGGGCCGACCGACGAGAACCGAGAGGGTGACGCGGCCAGGCTGGTCTTTCTTCAGGAGGCGGTCCGCGAGACCGGTACCACCTTGGACCTCGACGACATGGTGCGCAGGCTGACCGCTGTGGCCGTGCCGGGCTTCGCCGACTTTGCTTCCGTCCATCTGTACGAGCAGGTGGCCGCGGGAGACGAGGACCGCACCCGGCACGAGGCGATGGGCTCGGCGGTGATGCGCCGCGTGGCCACCGCACACCACGACGATGCGGGACGCCTCGAAGAGCTTCGTGCTGGAAGGACGTTTGTCTACCAGCCCGGCACAGCCATGGCCGCGTTTCTCACGAACATCGAACCCGTACTCATCCCCCGGGTGGACGAAGAGGTCTTGGCACGGCTTCCTGCTGCGCTTGACGGTCCCGCGACGAGATCGGTTCTGCGGGACTCCTCCGTCGTGCTGGTGCCGCTGTCGGCACACGGCTCGGCGCTGGGATTCGTGGCGTTCGGACGCCGACCGGGCCGCCGCGCATTCGTTACGGCCGATCTGGCCGTGTGCCGGGACATGGCCGACCGGGCGGGGCTGTCCCTGCACAACGCCCGTCTGTTCAGCCAGGAGACCAGGACGTCCGCCGCGCTTCAGCGCAGCCTGCTGCCCGTCCTGCCGCCTCGTCTGCCCGGAATGGAGCTCGCCCATCGTTACCACCCGGGAAGCCGTACCACACAGGTGGGCGGCGACTGGCTGGATGCCATACCGCTACCGGGTCGCAAGGTAGGGCTGGTCGTCGGTGATGTGGCGGGGCACGGGCTTCATGCCGCCATCGCCATAGGCCAGCTGCGCACGGCCGTGCGGACCCTGGCCCTGCTCGGACTGCCGCCCGGCCGGCTACTGGCCCGCCTTGGCGAGCTCGTGCAGCGTTTCGACCCTTCGCAACTGGCCACGTTCCTGTACGGCGTCTACGATCCGATCGCCCGCCGGGCCACTTTTGCCAGCGCCGGCCACCTGCCGCCCCTTCTTGTTGATCCCGGTGGCAAGAGCGAATTCCTCGACGTACCGATCGGCGCACCGATCGGTGTGGGCCGCGTCGGTTTCGACACGCTGGAGGTGTCCGTTGACGACGGCAGTCTGCTCGTCCTCTACACCGACGGTCTGGTGGAAAGCCGGGACCGGGACATCGAGGACGGTCTCGCCGTCCTGAGGGACGAGCTGACCAAGCGCCATTCCTCACTCGACGAGGCGTGTGACGTTCTCCTGCGACGGCAGCACCCCGATGGTCACCACGACGACATCGCGTTCCTGATGGCCCGGCTGTCGGGCCTTCCTCGTGACAGCGTCGCCACCTGGCTCTTCACGCCCCAGCCGGAGGAGGTACGGCTGGCACGCGGCGTGGTCGGCGAAATGCTCACGAAGTGGGGTCTCGGCCGCCTCCGTGACGTCACCCAGCTTCTCGCCGGGGAACTGCTCACCAACGCCGTACGTCACGCCACTCGGCCGGTGGGCCTGCGCCTGGTCCTGACCGCTGACACGCTTCTGTGCGAAGTGAGTGACGACCATCCAGGTCATCCTGTGCTTCTGCAGCCGGCCGGCATGGATGAGTACGGCCGCGGCATCGGCCTGGTCAACGCCCTGGCCACCCGGTGGGGTTGCACACCTACGCCGGAAGGGAAGACCACCTGGTTCGAGCACGACCTGCCAGGGACCGCCCATCGGCAGACCGCCCCGGCACGGTGAGCCTCACACGTCCCGCACGCCGGTCGGGCATTGCGCGCGGGGTCATCTCCGGCCGAGTTCGCGGGAGAGGCTGCGCAGCCAGGGATCGGCGAAGGCGGGCTCCGCGCCGAAGGTCCGAACGAGACGCCGCCGCACCGTGCGGGTCCGCCCGGCCTCGACCAGGGCGACGGCGGTGGCGAGGGCGCGCGTGGGACCGTCCCCGCGGACGGGCACGCTGACCGTGTCGTCGTGCCAGCGCCGGGGCGGGAAGGAGGGCGCGGTCTTCGGCTCATGGTCCCCGAGCAGATGCCACACGCTCCGGTCGAGGGAGACATTGCGCACGGCTCTGGCCGGCAGATCCCCCGTCCAAGGGTGGTGCTGCTGCCAGCGCCAGGTCTTGGGGCTCGTCTCGGTGCGCGCGGTGATGCCCAGATAGCGAAGCCTGCGCCGAATGACCGGCCAGGGCTCCCGGGACTCCTCGACCCAGTCGCGCAGGACGGTGTGCAAGGCGGTGAACGTGCGCCCGGCCCAGACCAGGTCGACGAGAGCCAGCGGGCGCCGCCGTCGCGCCAGGTCGTACGGGGCCAGACCCGCGGCCGCGAGGTGCTCGCGCATCCGGCCCAGGTCACGCCGCGACAGCTCCGCCGCGCCACCGGCGCACGACAGCGGCAGCCGACCGAGCCGCCCGGACCAGGAGGTCTCCGCGAGCGCACCGCCGAGCAGGTCGAAGACACTGTCCGTCGACCGGCCGACAAACCTCAGGTCCGCGTCACCGGAGCGGGCGACGACCTTCGCCGCACACATCGTCAGCTCGTCCAGGTACCAGAGGTCGGGCTGTTCGACGCCGTCCAGCAGCGTGCCGAGCTGGTCAGGGCGCAGCAGATCCCAGCGGTGCGGCTGGGGCGGATCGCTTCCGGACATGCGCACCAGTTCAGCATCGGCAGGCCGCTGGTCACACCTGGTTTTCCCGAGCCGGGTTCAGAGCAGGTCCGCCCGTGCGGGGGCGTCGTCGAGGAAGCCGCCCGACTGGTGCTGCCACAGCTTCGCATAGGCGCCGTCCGAGGCGAGCAGCTCCTGGTGCGTGCCCTGCTCGACGATCCGCCCGCGGTCGAGGACGACGAGCTGGTCCATGCCGGCGACCGTGCTCAGCCGGTGCGCCACCACGAGCGCCGTCCGCCCCTCCATGAGCCGCCACAGCGCCTCCTGGACGAGGATCTCGCTCTCGGAGTCCAGGGCGCTGGTCGCCTCGTCGAGCAGCAGGATCGGCGCGTCGCGCAGGATCGCCCTGGCGAGGGCCACCCGCTGGCGCTGACCGCCGGACAGCTTCACACCCCGCTCGCCCACCATGGTGTCGAAGCCGTCCGGAAGCGCGTCGGCGAACTCCGTGACGTGTGCCGCCTCGGCAGCGCGGCGGATCTCGGCGTCGGTGGCGTCCGGCCGGGCGAACGCGATGTTGTCCCGCAGCGTGCGGTGGAACATCGCCGGGTCCTGCGGCACATAGGCGATCAGGCCGCGCAGATCGGCCTGGCGCAGCATGCTGATGTCCTGACCGCCGATCAGGATCCGGCCGGCGTCGATGTCCTTCATCCGCAGCAGCAGCCGGGTGAGCGTGGTCTTGCCTCCGCCGGACCGGCCGACGAGGCCGATCTTCGTCCCGCTGGGCACATCCAGGTCGAGGCCCTCGAAGAGCGGCTCCGTGCCCGCGTGGGCGAACGTCACCGCCTCGAAGCGGACGTCGGCGGACCGGGACAGCAGAGGCTCCGGTGACGGGGGGTCGAGCACGGTCGGCGGCGTCAGCAGCAGTTCGGTGAACTGCGCGGCCTCCGTCATCGAGCTCTCCAAGCGGCGGTAGATCTGGTTGAACTCGAACATGATCCGCGTCGCGTTGCTGTAGTACGTGAAGGCGACCACGACCGCCTCCACGCCGTGCTCGCCGCCGCCGAGTGCGACCGCCAGCAGCAGGCCCAGCGCGTTGGTCAGCACGGACATCGGCGCGACCAGCGTGTCGATGCGCAGGTTGCCGTAGTCCCACGAACGCAGCATGAGCCGCCGCGACTCGGCGACGCGGGACCGGTGCTCGGCGGCCTCACGTTCCTCGGCGGCGAACGCCCGGACCGTGTCCATGTTCATCAGGCTGTCGGCGACGTGGCCCGACACCCGGGCGATCGCCTCCTCTCGCTGGTCGACGAGCGCCTGGCGGCGACGGATCAGGGGCATCACGCACAGCGCCGTCAGCGCGATCATCGCCAGGAGTCCGACGACGAGCAGCGGTTCGTAGCGCCACAGCACCACCGATCCGAACACCAGCGGCACGAAGCTGCCCACGACCTGGAACGTCACCGTGTCGACGAACTCCTCGAAGCGGGAGGCGAAGCTCAGGACCCGCTTGGTCAGCGAGCCGGCGAAGTTGTCGTGGAAGAACGCGGCATCCTTGGCGAAGAGCTCGTCCATGCCGATCACGTACAGGTGCTCGATGCCGTGGGCGTCAAGCCGGTTCAGGCAGTGCAGGCCGATGCGCCACAGCGTCTCCGCGAGCAGGAGAACGCCGGCGAAGCCGAGCACGTAGGGCAGCGTCGAGCCAACGGCGGTACCGGTGCCACCCGCGATTCGGCCGACGAGCTTCGCGACGATCAGCGGCGCCACATAGCTGATGCCGATGTTGCCCAGCGCCGGGAGCAGCATCGCCGGCACCGTCAGGCGCCGGAGCCGGGCCAACTCCCGTCCGTAGTAACGAAGTGCGAGGAGCACCGAGCCCCTGCGCGGCGGAAGCCTGTGCGATTCGGACGATTCCATCCCAACCCTGTTTTGTTGTGTGTTTGGGTGAGGAATCGCAGTGTCCCGCGACGGCGTCCACGGAGTCCAAGCGTTTTTCTCGGCCGGCCGCATCCCCGAACACCGGTGCGACACCGGCCTGCCCTACTCCTCGCGCAATGCCTCGATCACGGGCGCGAACGCCTCCATATAGGGCTCCAGGACGGTCAGATACGTGAACCCGTAGCGCTCGCGCTGCGCCCGCACCTGCTCGACGATCCGGTCCAGGGTGCCGACCAGGAAGATGGGCAGCGCCAGGGCCTGCTCCCATGTCAGGTGCGGGACGTGTTCCAGCAGCGGCCGGACCACGGCCTCACGGTCCTCGGTGACGACGACCCTCTGGATGAGCAGATTCAGCTCCGCGGGCTCCTTGCGGCCCGCCGCCAGGCGCTGGTACGTCGTCACCCGTTCGCCCAGTTCCTCGGCGGTGATCGGCGCGAGCTGCCCCGTCGTGCTGCCCGGCACCGAGCGTGCCCCCGTGAACGCCGCGATGTCGGCGCGCTCGGCGGTGAGCCTCAGCATCCGGTCGCCGTTGCCGCCGATCAGCAGCGGCACCCGTGGCTTCTGCACGGGCTGAGGCCGGTGCTCCTGGGAGCCGAGCAGCCGGTCCAACTCGTCCACGGTGCGCAGAAGATGGTCCACGCGCTCCTTCGGCGAGCCGTACGGCAGCCCCGCCTCCTCGTGCTCGGCCCGGACGTATCCGGTGCCGAGGCCGAGTTCGAGGCGGCCGCCCGTCAGCGCGTCCGTGGTGGCCACCTCGCGGGCCAGCAGCGCCGGGTTCCAGAAGCCCGCGTTGAGCACGAACGTGCCCACGCGGGGACGCTCGGTCGCCTCCGCCGCCGCGACCAGTGCCGGGAACGGCGCCGGCCAGCCGAGGTGGTCGGGGACGAGGATCACGTCGTAGCCGAGTTCCTCGGCCCGGCGGCACTTGGCGCGCCACTCGTAGGCCGGGGCGGGGTCGAGCAGGTTGACGCCGAAGCGGAAGGGCCGCGTCATGAACTCTCCTCACATTGAGGCGAATTGAGTACGTGAACGCGATTCCATCATTCGTGTGCGATGGCCGCCAGCACATTCATGCGCGATGCACGCAACGCAGGCAGCAGCGCCGCCACCACGCCCACGACCGCCGAACCCACCACCACAGCGATGATCGTGCCCCAGGGGATCGCCAGCGCCTTCATGCCCTGCAGCGCGAGCACCTGCTGGGTGCACACGCCCCACACAAGCCCCAGCGCCAGCCCCAGGACGGCCCCGAACACGGCGATCACCACCGACTCCAGCCGGATCATCCGGCGCAGTTGCCGCCGGGCGAGCCCGATCGCGCGCAGCAGCCCGATCTCGCGGGTGCGCTCGACGACCGACAGGGCCAGCGTGTTGACCACTCCGAGCACCGCGATGACGATCGCCAGGCCGAGCAGTGCGTACACGAGGTAGAGCAGCACCGCGATCTGGTCGTGCACCAGCTTCTTGTAGTCGGCCTGGTCGCGCACCTGGACCTGGGGGTACGCGTCGAGGGTCTTCTCGAGGTGGGAGCGCAGCTGATCCTTGGAGGTGCCGGGCCCGGCGTTCACGTACAGCGCGGAGTCCTGTCCGTCCGGCACGTACTTCTGGAGCGTCGCCATCCCGAAGAACAGTCCGCCCTGCGTACCGAAGCCCTCCGATCCGCCCTGGTCGGTGAGTGCGCCGACCTTGAGATCGGTGTGGCGCCCGGCCGGGAACTGGACGGGGATCGTGCTGCCGACGCGGACGTCGTGGTCGTTCGCGAACTTCACGTCCATCGCGATGGCGCCGTTCGCGAGTGCGGCGGCCGTGTTGCCCCGGGCGTAGGCGATGTGGGCGACGTCGTCGAGCCGGGGATCGTAGCCCGCGGCGGTCGTCTCGACCCGTTTGCCGTCCGGCAGCCGCACCGCGACGGGTGTGAACCGCTGGCGTACGACGAGCCCGGCGCCGTCCGTGGCGCGGACCCGGTCGGTGATCTCGTGCGGGAAGGGCTGGAAATTGCGGTTCTGCACCACGAAGTCGGCGCCCAGCGTCTTGTCGATCTGCTGGTCGAACGACTTGGACATCGACGCGCTCGCCACCGACATCCCGCCCACCAGGGCGAGCCCGACCATCAGGGCGGACGCGGTGGCGCCGGTGCGGCGCGGATTGCGCAGGGCGTTGCGCTGGCTCATCCGGCCGATCGAACCGAACAGGGCGGGGAAGGCGGCGCCCAGCACACGGATCACCGGACGCACCAGCAGGGGGCCCGCGATCACGGTGGCGACGAGAGTGAGAACCACTCCGAGCCCGAGGAGCGAGGCCGCCTGGGCCGTCTTCGCCGCCCGGACGCATCCCGCCAGCGCGGCCACGCCGAGGGCGCCCACGATCGCGCCCGCCACCGCACGGACCCTCAACGGCCGCCCCACACCGGCGACCTCGGCGTCCGCGAGGGCAGCCATGGGGGAGACGCCGGCCGCGCGCCGAGCCGGGAGATACGCGGCCACGAACGTCACGCCGACCCCGACGACGTACGCTGCGACGGGAGTCGGCCAGCCGATCACCATCTCGGTGGACTTCAGGTTCATGCCGAACGCGCTCATCAGCCGGATGAGCCCGGCCGCGAGCCCGATGCCCGCGGCGAGTCCGATCGTCGAACCGACCAGGCCGAGCAGCAGCGCCTCCGTCAGCACGGACCGGCGCACCTGCCGCCGGTCGGCGCCCAGGGCGCGCAGCAGGCCCAGTTCGCGGGTGCGCTGGGCGATGAGCATCGAGAACGTGTTGACGATGAGGAACACGCCCACGAGCACGGCGATCCCGGCGAAGCCCAGCATCACGTACTTGATCACGTCGAGGAACGCGCCGAGCTGGTCGGTGTTGGACTTGGCCTGTTCGCTCGCGGTCCTGAGGTCGTAGGCGGAGGAGTGGAGCTGTGCGGCGATCCGCTGCTTGAGCTGTGCGTCGCTGACGCCCGGAGCCGCGTCGACCGAGATGCTGGTCGCCAGGTCGGGCCGGCCAAGCAGCTTTGTCTGGGCGGTCGGGGTGTCCAGGAAGACCAGGGCGGCGCCCGGGTTGGTGGTGGTGAAGGTGGCGATCCCGACGACCCGCACCGGGAACGAGCCGGGCTGGGCGAGCACCCTCAGCGTGTCGCCGATCCTCACGTGCTTGTGCCGGGCGGTGTCCGCGTCCAGGAGCGCCTCGCCGGGGCCCTGCGGAGCATGCCCGGACGTCAGCTTCACCGGGCTGCGGTCGGTGACGTACCAGTTCTTGGCGATGGTGGGCGCGCCGGTCGTCGGTCCCACGGGGTCGTTCTTGTGGTCGACGACCGTGATGTCGGTGACGGCCGCGTCCACATGGGTCGCCGCGACGCCGGCGACGGTGGCCACTCGTGCGGCGAGCGAGGCGGGGAGCGTCGCGGTGACCCCGGAGGGGACCCGTGAGGTGAGGTCCTCCTTGGGGCTCACGGTCACATCGGCCGCTGTCGAGGCGAACAGGCGGTCGAAGGTACGGGTGACCGTGTCCGAGAAGATCAGGCTGCCCGCGACGAACGCCACGGACAGGATGACGGCCAGGGCCGAGAGCGCCAGCCGTCCCTTGTGCGCGAGGAAGCTGCGCAGAGTCGCCTTCAGCACGATTGCCCCAGTCCTCGGTTCTTCAGTCCTCGTGAGCGGGCGTCTCGCCGGAGGTCGCCCGGATCGTGTCGAAACGCTTCATGCGTTCGAGCACCGCCTCTGCCGTCGGCCGCTCCATCTCGTCCACGATCCGCCCGTCCGCCAGGAACAGCACCAGGTCGGAGTGGGCCGCCGCGCCCGGGTCGTGCGTGACCATGACGACCGTCTGCCCAAGATTGTCGACAGCCTCGCGCAGGAAGCCCAGGACCTCGAGCCCGGCCCGGGAGTCGAGGTTGCCCGTCGGCTCGTCCGCGAAGATCAGCTCGGGGCGCGAGGCGAGCGCCCGGGCGCAGGCGACACGCTGCTGCTGACCGCCGGACAGCTGCGCCGGCCGGTGTCCCAGCCGGTCCCGCAGCCCGAGCGTGTCGATCACCTGGTCCAGCCACTTCCGGTCGGGCTTCTGGCCCGCGATGTCCATGGGCAGTGTGATGTTCTCGGCCGCGTTGAGCGTCGGGATCAGATTGAACGACTGGAACATAAAACCGATCCGGTCCCGGCGCAGCCGGGTGAGCTCGCGGTCCTTCAGGCGCGTGATCTCGGTATCGCCGAGCCACACCTGACCGGCCGATACCGTGTCGAGCCCCGCCAGGCAGTGCATCAGCGTGGACTTCCCGGAGCCCGAGGGCCCCATGACCGCGGTGAAGCGGCCGCGTGCGATGTCCACGTCGACCGCGTCGAGGGCGAGCACCGAAGTCTCGCCCGAGCCGTATGCCTTTGTCAGGCTCCGGGCGCGGGCGGCGAACCCGTCCGCCTCCGCGCGACCCGGAGCGTGCTCCGCAGCAGCAGTGGACAAGACCGCCTCCTCGATCGTGGACATCCCGGCGTCCATGGTTACCTTGTCCCGCCGAGCGTAATGTGACGCACTGCACACTCGGTATCCCCCCGAAGTCCAGGCGCGTCTCCACCACAGGTCGTGCCCCTGATACCGATGTAAGGGGCACGCTCCACCCTGTGATGGACCCCGCCGCCCCCTTGCCGGTGCTAGCACACCCGCGCTAGCGTCGAGGTATGGCGAAGACCCAGCTGAACGTGCGGGTGGACGAAGACACCGCCCGAGCAGCCCGCGAGCGTGCCCTGGAGCGCGGCATGAGCGTCAACCGCTACATAGAAGAGCTGGTCCGGCAGGACACCGGCGAGGTCGGCCACACGTTTGTCGAGGCCGCCACCGACTTCATGAAGCAGTACGAGTCCGTCTTCGCCGAAGAGTTCGGCGCCGCTCGCGAGGGGCGGGGCGACAGCTCGTCCGAGCGCCGGAACGAAGGTCGTCGCTGAGCCGTTGAGCCATCTCAGAATCGACCTCGCCTGGCTGCTGATGGTCGCCGAACAGAAGACGCCCGGAGATCCCCAGGTCACGGACTGGGGTGCGCTCGTCGCCGCGGTCAGCAGGCACGAGGCGGAGATATTCGGCGTTCCCGTCTACGACACCCCGCACGCGCGCGCCGCCGCCCTGCTCCAACTCCTGCTGCACGTCCCTGCGCTGGAGCGCTCCAACGCGCTGTTTGCGTCCGCGGTCGCCTACGGCTATCTCGTCGCCAGCGGCGTCAAGGTGGTCACCTCGCCGGAGCAGGTGCGCGATCTGGCCCGGCTGGTCAAGAACGGCGAGGCCTCGGTGCACGACATCGCCCAGGAGCTGCGGCAGTGGAGCCTGTGACTACTGCGTGAGGGCCGGCCGCCGGGCGGTGCCCAGCACACAGTACGAGGTGGGCAGGCGCAGGCCCTTCTCCGGCAACAACACCTGGCGGTAGGGCCCGAGTTCGAAGCCGGCCGACCGGATCGCGGCGACCGGGTCCCGGCCGACGTGGCAGCCGCCGAACAGCCGCGGCCACACGGTGCGGTCCAGGGTGCGCTGGGTGGCCTCCATCGCGCGCCCGCCGCCCCTGCCGTGTTCGAAGAACCGCAGCTCACCGCCGGGGCGCAGCACACGCCGTAGCTCCGACAGGGCGCGCGTGACATCCCGTACGCTGCACAGCACCAGCGACACGACCGCGGCGTCGAAGGCCTCGCTCTTCACCGGCAGCGCCTCCGCCGCACCCGGCACCACGTCCACGGGCACATCGGCGCGCAGAGCCGCGGTCGCCGCAAGCTGCCGCAGCGCACGCTCGGGTTCGATCGCGACCACCTCGGCCACCGTGCCGGGGTAGTGCGCGAAGTTCAGACCGTTGCCCGCGCCGATCTCGATGACCCGCCCCGACAGACCGGCGAGGAGAGCATCACGGTGCGGACCCATCGTTCGTTCGGCGGCCACGCTGAGGCGGGCGTAGAAGCGGGCGAAGAGGGGGTGGTGAACGGCGTCCTTGGGGGCGCGATCCGGCATAGGGGCCTCCTGGTGGCGGAGGACGGGTGGTACAGCGATTCTCCCCCGCGTGCGCCCCACGCACGCCCGTTCCGTGTCCCCGTCGCAGCGGGAACCGGCTCCTCCGACCGCTCGGCTCGCTCGGCCCTCTCGGACGGACCCCTCGGACCTCTTGGACCCTCGGACCTACGGTGCGAACGCCGAGGCGAATGCCTCCGCGTCCCACGTCCCGCCCAGCCGGGGCGCCAGCCAGCCGGGCGCCCCGGCACGGAAGTCCTCGGGCGCGTACGCCCCCGCTCCCGAGGGCAGCGCACCGAGCAGCGGTGCCTCGGCCACCGACGGAAGATCCACCAGATTGCACCGCGAGGCGAGATCGGCCGACTTGGGCCAGCTGCCGATCACCACACCCGTCATGTCAATGCCCCGGCGGCGGAGTTCACGCGCCGTCAGCTCGGTCGTGTTCAGCGTGCCGAGGCCCGCCGACGCGACCACCAGCACCGGCGCCTCCAACAGCCGCGCCACATCGGCCAGGGTGCCGCCCTCTTCGTCGAACCGTACGAGCAGCCCGCCCGCGCCCTCGACGAGGACGAGGTCGTGCTCGGTGGCCAGTTTGGCGGCCGCCTCCGCCACGTCGTGCGGCCGCACCGGCGCCAACCCGGCGCGCCGGGCGGCCGTCGCGGGGGCCAACGGTTCGGGATACCGGGCCAGTTCGAGTGTGGTGAGCGCACCCGCCAGCCGGGCCACCTCTTCGGCGTCCCCACGCTCGTCCGGTTGTACGCCCGTCTGCGCGGGCTTGAGCACGGCCACCGACCGCCCGGCGGCGACGGCCACCGCCGCGACGGCCGCGGTCGTCACCGTCTTGCCGACCTCCGTGCCGGTCCCCGTGATCACCAGTACCGACATGTCACCCTTCCCGTGCCGCCGCGCACACGGCGCGCGCGATCCGTGCCACGTCCGCGTCGCCGGTCACGTATGGCGGCATCGTGTAGATGAGGTCGCGGAACGGCCGCAGCCACACGCCCTCGCGCACCGCGGCCCGTGTCGCCGCCGCCATGTCCACCTCGTGGTCGAGCTGGACGACACCGATGGCACCGAGGACCCGTACCTCGCGCACCCCCGGCACGGAGGCAGCCTCCTCGAGTCCTTCGCGCAGCCCGCTCTCGATCCGCTTGACCTCCGACTGCCAGTCCTGGCCGAGCAGCAGGTCGATCGACGCGCAGGCCACGGCGGCGGCCAGCGGATTGCCCATGAAGGTGGGGCCGTGGGCGAGTACCGGCACCTCGCCCCGGGAGATTCCGTCGGCCACCCGCGGGGTGCACAGCGTCGCCGCCATGGTCAGGTAGCCGCCGGTCAGCGCTTTGCCCACGCACATCACATCCGGCGTCACCGCCGCATGGTCCGCGGCGAACAGCGCGCCCGTGCGCCCGAACCCCGTCGCGATCTCGTCGAACACGAGCAGCACGTCATGCGCGTCACACGCCTCGCGCAGCACGCGCAGATAGGCGGGGGAGTGGAACCGCATGCCGCCCGCGCCCTGCACCACCGGCTCGACGATCACGGCGGCCAGTTCGTCCGCGTGCCGTTCGATCGCGGAGCGCAGATGGTCGGCGTACGACTCCTCGTACGCGGCCGGAGGTGCGTCGGTGAACACCTGCTGGGGCAGGACACCCCGCCACAGCTCGTGCATCCCGCCCTCGGGGTCGCACACGGACATCGGGTTCCAGGTGTCGCCGTGATAGCCGCCGCGCCAGGTCAGTAGGCGCTGCTTGCCGGGGCGGCCGAGCGAGCGCCAGTACTGCAGGCACATCTTGACCGCGACCTCGACCGAGACCGAGCCGGAGTCGGCGAGGAAGACGTGCTCCAGACCATCGGGCGACATGTCGACAAGGAGCTTTGCGAGCCGGACGGCGGGCTTGTGGGTGAGCCCGCCGAACATCACATGACTCATCCGCGCCAGCTGTTCCCGCGCGGCCTCGTTGAGCACCGGGTGGTTGTAACCGTGGATCGCCGACCACCAGGACGACATGCCGTCGACCAACTCGCCGGAGCCGTCGGCCAGGCGCAGCCGTACGCCGCTCGCCGACTCCACGACGAGCGGCTCCTGCCGCCCGGGCATGGGACCGTACGGATGCCAGACATGCTGCCGGTCCAGCGCCAGCAGCTCGTCCACGGACAGGTCAGGCATTGGGCGCGAGATCCGTTCCGGCACCACGACGGCGCACGGCGACCAGGTCCGTACGGGGCTCGCCCGCCTGCGCGGGGGAGGCGGCGACGGAACCACAGAGACCGCCGCCCTCGTGGGACCCGCACCCGGCGTCCCCGTGCGAACCGCATCCGGCGCCCTCGTGCGACCCGCATCCGCCCGTCGCGGCCCGGTGCTGCGGCAGCGTCACCTGGTCGGCGCCCTCCACCTCGAAGCCGGCGTCCGCGATCATCTCCAGGTCCGCCTTGCCCGCCTGGCCCTCACTGGTCAGATAGTCGCCCAGGAAGATCGAGTTGGCCAGGTGCAGGGCCAGCGGCTGCATCGTACGGAGATGGACCTCGCGGCCGCCCGCGATGCGCACCTCGACGTCCGGGCACACAAAACGCACCATCGCCAGGATCCGCAGACACCGCTGCGGGGTCAGATTCCACTCCTTGGCGAGCGGGGTGCCCTCGAACGGGATGAGGAAGTTGACCGGCACCGAGTCCGGGTCCAGCTCCCGCAGGGAGAAGACGACGTCGACCAGGTCCTCGTCGCTCTCGCCCATGCCGGCGATCAGGCCCGAGCAGGCCGACAGACCTGCCTCGTGCGCCTTGTGGACCGTGTCGACACGGTCGGCGTACGTGTGCGTGGTGGTGATGTCCCCGTATGTCCCCTCGGACGTGTTCAGGTTGTGGTTGTAGGCGTCGGCGCCCGCATCGCGCAGCCGCTCCGCCTGGCCGTCGGAGAGCAGACCGAGGCAGGCGCACACCTCGATGCCCTCGTTCTGCGCCTTGATGGTCTTGATGGTGTCGGAGACCCGGTCCACGTCCCGGTCGGTGGGCCCGCGGCCGCTCGCCACCAGGCAGACCCTCTTGGCCCCGCCCGCGACTCCGGCCGCCGCGGCCTCGGAGGCCTCATGAGGCTTGAGCCAGGTGTACTTGAGGATGTCGGCCTTCGAGCCGAGCCGCTGGGAACAGTAGGAACAGTCCTCGGGGCACAGGCCGGACTTCAGGTTGACGAGATAGTTGAGTTTCACCCGTCGGCCGAACCAGTGGCGGCGTACCTTGCCGGCCGCGGCCACCACATCGAGCACGTCGTCGTCGGAAGTGGCGAGGACGGCCAGAGCTTCCTCGCGGGTCGGCAGCTCGCGCCGCAGCCCCTTGTCCACCAGCGTGTTCAGCAGGTCCATGAGAGCCGATCCTGTCCTACGGGACCGCCCCGGGCCAAGGAGAGTTTGCACAAGAGACACCGTTCGACGTGTGGGTATTGCCACACCCTGGGCGGCTGGTCGTCCCGCTAGTGTCTGTGCACTGCCTACAAAAGCCCCGGAGGACCCATGGCGTTCGGCTGGATCGACGAGCAGGCGCGGGCGCGCCGCGGGGCCGGACTCGTCCGCACCCTGCGCCCGCGCGCGGCCGACTCCCCGCTCCTCGACCTCGCGAGCAACGACTACCTGGGCCTCGCCCGCCATCCCGAGATCACCGAGGGCGCGGCCCGGGCGGCCCGGCTGTGGGGCGGCGGCTCCACCGGCTCCCGGCTCGTCACGGGCACCACCGAACTGCACGGTGAGCTGGAGCGCGAACTGGCGGACTTCTGCGGCTTCGAGGCGGCCCTCGTCTTCTCCTCCGGGTACGCGGCCAACCTCGCCGCGGTCACCGCGCTCGCACCGCACGGTTCTCTGATCGTCTCCGACGCGGGCAACCACGCCTCGCTCATCGACGGTTGCCGGCTCGCGCGCGGTATCACGCAGGTCGTCGCGCACGCCGACCCCGACGCCGCGCGCAAGGCGCTGGACACCCACCCGGGAGCCGCGGTCGCGGTCTCCGACACGGTCTTCTCGGTGGACGGCGATGCGGCCCCGCTGGCCGAGCTGGCCGCCGTCTGCCGGGAGTTCGACGCGGGACTGATCGTCGACGACGCACACGGGCTCGGCGTCCTCGGCGCCGGCGGCCGCGGCGCCCCGCACGCGGCGGGGCTCGCGGGCGCGCCGGACGTGGTGGTCACGGTGACGCTGTCGAAGTCGCTGGGCAGTCAGGGGGGTGCCGTCCTCGGCCCGGCGCACGTCATCGACCACCTGGTCAACGCGGCCCGGACGTTCATCTTCGACACCGGCCTCGCCCCGGCCGCGGTGGGCGCTGCACTCGCGGCGCTGCGACTGCTGCGCCGCGAGCCGGAGCGCGCCGCCCGGGCCCGCGCGGTGGCGACGGCCCTGCACACCCGCCTCACGGCGGAGGGTCATGAGGCGGTACGGCCGGACGCGGCGGTCGTCTCCGTACGGGCACCCTCCCCCGAACATGCCGTACGGTGGGCGGCGGACTGCCGGGCGGCGGGGGTCGCCGTCGGCTGCTTCCGCCCACCGTCGGTGCCCGACGGCATCTCGCGGCTGCGGCTGACCGCCCGTGCGGACCTCACCGACGGGCAGATCGAGCACGCCGTACGCGTGATCGGCGAGACGCGACCGTGAACCACGAGACGCGGCGAACCGGCGAAACGCGACCGTAAGTCGGCGAAACGGCCGTGCATCGCGCGTCGTACGGAAGTGACTTGGAATTGGGCTCGAAATTGGCTCAAATGCGACCGAGTCGCGCGGAAGTGATCAGCTCAGTCCGGCGAGGAAATCCTCCCAGGCGTCGGGGGCGAAGACGAGAGCGGGTCCGTTGACGTTCTTGGAATCGCGCACGGCGACCAGTCCGGACCAGCGGCCTGTGTCCGGGCGGGCGGTCTCGACGCAGTTGTTCATTCCTGTACTACGGCTGCTGCGAAGCCATCGCACGCCGTGCAGCGAGATGCTGGACGGGATGTGCCGAGGCAGTGCTGACATGGCGCCTCCTTACGAACCGCCGGTTAACGCGGCGATGTAATCCAACGAGTCCTCGGGCGAAAGGGCGTGGATCTGAAGGGAGTTGAAGGCCTCGCTGTAGGCCTGGAGGTCTTCTTTCCGCTCGAGATAGAGGCTACTCGTCAAGTGGTCGAGAACAACCACATCCAGATCGGATCTGCTCGGAAATGAGAAGATAACGAAAGGCCCGGTGATGCCGATGTGTGCCCCGGCGGCGAACGGCAACACCTGCAGCCGCACTTGCGGCAGCCTGGCCGCCTCCAGGAGCCGCTCCAGCTGCCGCGCCATGATCTCCGGCCCGCCGACCTCCCTGCGCAGCACCGCCTCGTCCAGGACGGCGCTCAGCTCGAGCGGCGGATGCGCCCGCAGTACGTCCTGCCGGGCCAGCCGTACCTCCACCAGGGCGTCCAGCTGGGTGTCCTCCAAGGTGGCGAGGGCGGCCCGCGTCACCGCCCGGGCGTACTCCGGCGTCTGCAGCAGCCCCGGCACCACCGACGTCTCCAGTGTGCGCATCCCGCTCGCCTGGCTCTCCAGGCTGATGAAGTCCCGGTAGGTGGGCGGCAGCACCCCACGGTAGGCGTGCCACCAGTTCTGCCGGCCGCCACCGTCCTCCGAGCCCGCCAACACCAGGAGAAGGTCCCGCAGCTCGGGGTCCTGAACGCCGTACGCGTCCAGCAGCAGTCGTACGTCCGCCGGCTTGACCCCGCTGGCGCCCGTCTCGATCCGGCTCACCTTCGACTGGTGCCAGCCGACGAGCGCGGCCGCCTCGCCGCTCGTGAGAGTGGCCCGGGCGCGCAGGGCGCGCAATTCGGCGCCGAGTTTGCGGCGGCGTACCGCTGGTCCGTACTGCATGGCCGACTCCTTCCGCACGGCGCGCGGTTTTCACGGCGACGGTAGAGGATGGGCCCGGGGGCCGCCCAAATACGGTCGGTCGTCGGAGAGTTCACCGCTTCGAGCGACAGATATATGCATATCTCGGGGGATCGCACCCGAGAGAGCCCTGGTGATGGCAGTCTGGCGCGCAGCACCAAGTCCGGGACCGTACTCGAACCAACCACTCCGTGTCGGACTCCGGTCCCGTGGGAAAGGGACGACGTCGCCATGGCAGACCATCAGGAAGCATCCGTCACTCTGCCGAGCGATCCCGCCTCGGTTTCCGCCGCCCGGCAATACGTCACGAGTGTGCTCGCAGAGTGGGGCCTGCCGAGTGACACAGAAGCCGCCGACACCGTGCGCCTGATCGTGTCCGAACTGGCCACCAATGCCGTGCAGCACACCTTCGGGCTGTCGCCCACGTTCACGGTCGACATCGCGCTCGACCGGGACGAGTTACTGCGCATCGGCGTCACCGACAGTCACCCGCGCTTTCCGAAGCGCTTGCCCGCGGCCGTGCAGCAGGACAACGGCCGCGGCATGGTGATCATCCGATGGCTGACCGCGGAGTACGGCGGCAAGCTGAGCGTGCGGCCCACCCGCGACGGAGGCAAGACGGTCGCGATCGAGCTGCCGTGGACCGTGCCGGTGTAGTCGGTCATGGCGGGCCGCGCGAGCCGCAGGTTGGTCTGCGTGTTCGGCGGGTTGCGTTCGGTGGAGGCGGTCACCGGGACTGCCCGGAGTGTTCTCGGTCGCCTTCTTCCGGGGCCCCTCGGGGTGTGACGACCGCGCGCCGTACCAGCCAGGGAAGGACGCGCCACAGGCCCAAGCACACCAGGAGCGTCCCCGCCCCGGCGGCGATGCCGGCGGTCCGGCCGAGCGAGACGTCCACCACCAGCAGCACCGACCCGGTGAACGCCAGCATCAGCACCGCCATCCCGACCGTGGCGAGGCGGGAGGAGATCCGCACGATGGCGGGCTTGGCGTTCTTCTGGAAGAGCGAGCGGTGCAACGCCGCGGGCGTGGTGAACAGGGCCGCCGCCAGAACGGCCAGCAGGAGCGTCGTGACGTATGTGGCGCGCTGGACCGTGTCGAGCGTGGTGAAGCGCTGGGTGAAGGCCAGGGTCAGCAGGAAGGCGAAGAGGATCTGCACCCCGGTCTGGGTGACGCGCAGCTCCTGCAGCAACTCGGCGAAGTTGCGGTCCGCGCGCTCCAGGGGTGTTTCGTGCCGTGCCTGGTGGGGAGGTCGGTCGCCCATGGTGAACGAGTAACCGTTCCGGCCCTCCTCACGCCCTGGTGGGGTGACGGCGCACCGTGCCGTCACCCCACCCGGCCGTGTCAGCTCACCCGGCCGTACCACACGCTCCTCGTCCAGATCTTCTCGAGCCGGACCACGGAACCGGTCTTCGGGGAGTGCCAGATCTTTCCCTTCCCGGCATAGATGCCGACGTGGTAGATGTTCCGGCCCGAGTGGAAGAACACCAGGTCTCCCGCCCTGCGCTGCGAGGCCGAGATGTGGTGCGTCTTGTTGTACTGTGCCGCGGCCGTACGGGGCAGGGTCTTGCCCGCCTTCTTGTACGCGTAGAGCGTGAGCCCCGAGCAGTCGAAGCGGCGCGGTCCGGCGGCGCCCCACTGGTAGGGGGACCCCTTCTTCGACGCCGCGATCTGAAGCGCCTTGATCGCCGGAGTCGCGGCCACCGCGTCGGCTGCGACGCCGGGGGCCACGATGCTGCCGCCGACGGCGGCGATGGTGAGGGCCGAGGCCGTACCGGCCCGGGTCAGCAGCGACGGGACACGATTGAGCGCAGTCATGCGCAACCCTTCGTCAGCCGCCTGTGAAGGATGACCTGTCGGATTCGGGCTGGCGAAGTAGCCCGGCCGCTGACGCGGCTTCACCCCAAGGACCGTCCGGATCTCTCCGGTGGCCCGCCTTGCTGGGTCCTCCACTCCTGCCGATCCACTCCTGTCGACCGGTCATCCGGGCGGTGGCAGGACTCGGCGTCCGCCCGGACCGCCCCGCCGCGGTGGCGGGGGCTTGTCGTCAGGAAGGGATCTTCACCTACGGAAGTCGGAAAATCACAATGGAATCGGTGGTTTGTGGTGTTACTCACCAACCACCCGTTCGGCTGGACAGCCCCCTGTTCGAAGGGGGTTGAGGGGTCTGACGAGCCTCCCACCTGCACAGAAACGCCCGATTCGACCCCGGGGCTACGCGCGTTGCGGAGTATTTTCGGGCCCCCGGCCGGAGGGGTGCCTACTCCGACCGGGGGTACACCATTTGGTTCGTTTGAGTCGGAGGCGGAGCCGTTCGTCACCTCATGCGTGACGAGCAGCATTCCGATCGCGTCAACTGTCCTGCTCCGCCGAAACGGTCACTGTCCGTCAGTCCGGTCCCGGCGGAACCGCGACTCGTGCCGCGCGGCGCTCACCGTCCAGGACCCGGAGCGCGCGGGCGAGCGTCGGGCCATGCAGTTCGTTCTCCCCGCGCTGGTGCATCAGCGTCAGCGCGTCCCGCAGGGCCGCTGCCTTGCTCACCAGGGCCTGGGCGGCGCGCAGTCCCCGGTACGTGTCCCCGGAGTGCGCCGGATTGATGCGGCCGAGCAGGTCGACGATGTCGAGGTAACGGTCGATCAACTCCGCCTCGGCGCGGGTCAGTGCAGGCAGCGGGGGCAGTTCGGGCGGCAGCATCGGCGGCTCACCTCGCGCCGGGCGCGGTACGCGAGGCCTTGCGGCTCGCAATGATGCGGTCGACCAGTCCGTACTCCACCGCCGCCCGTGCGTCGAGGATCTTGTCCCGCTCGATGTCGGCGGCGATCCGCTCCTGGCTCTGCCCGGTGTGCCGCGCGAGCATCTCCTCCAGCCGCTCGCGGGTGCGCGTCAATTCCTCGGCCTGGATGAGCAGATCGGTGGCCTGCCCCTCCAAGGGCTCGGGCAGGGACGGCTGGTGGATCAGCACGCGGGCGCCCGGCAGCGCGGACCGCTTGCCCGGTGTGCCGCCGGCGAGCAGTACGGCCGCGGCGGACGCCGCCTGGCCGAGGCAGATCGTCTCCACGTCGCAGCTGACGTACTGCATCGTGTCGTAGATCGCGGTCATCGCGCTGAACGAGCCGCCGGGGGAGTTGATGTAGAGCGAGATGTCCCGGTCCGGATCCAGGTATTCGAGGTGCATGAACTGCGCCATCACGTCGTTCGCCGACATGTCGTCGACCGGGGTCCCCAGGAACACGATCCGCTCGTCCAGCAGCTTCGCGTACGGATCGAGGGTCCGGTGCCCGTATCCGGTGCGTTCGGTGAACTCGGGCAGGACGTGACGGGCGGTCGGTCGGTTCATGGCATGCGCCTCCTCGGGATCGCTTCCTGTAAAAAATGTACAGGACGTACGTTCGCTGGAGACGTGAACCATGCTGAGAGCGAAAACAGCGGCCGGGCAGCACCGCGCGGCTGAAGGGGCCGGAGCGCATCTTCCGCCCCGAGAGGCCTGTCAGGGCCTCGGACTAAGCTGGAGCACATGGCCTACGAGATTCCGGTGACGCAAGCCAGGGCTGAGCTCGCCGATCTGATCAACCGCGTGGTGTACGGCGGCGAGCGTGTCGTCGTGACGCGGCACGGAAAGCCTCTCGTCGCCCTGGTCTCCGCCGCCGACCTCGAGAGGCTCGCCGAACTGGACGCGGCGGAGGAGCAAGTGGTCAGCTCGGTCTCCAGCGTCCGGGAGGTCTCCTCGCCCCCACGCGAGCAGCACCGCTTCGGCATCACCGCGGAACACCGGGGGACAGGCGCCTCCTGAGGACCGAGACGAGCGCGTCCTGAGGACGGAAGAGAGAGCCGAAGCAAAGAGACCGTGCGCCCCCCGTTTGCCACTGCGGGGGTGCACGGTCCGTTCCGGTGCGGTTCTCTTTCGGCGGGTCTTCGGCTGACGGTCAGCCGGCGAAGGCGGGCTCCCGTTCGGCGGTGGTGTTCGGCTCGTCGCTCCCGGTGCGCCGCTTCAGCGCGCTTCCGAGCAGTACCGCGCCCAGGCCCCCCGCGGCCCACCAGGCCAGCGTCAGTGCGGGGCCGGTCGCCGCCGCGCCGTCGAAGAACGCCACCGACCGAAGCAGGGACGCACCCGCGCCCGGCGGCAGCCACTGACCGATCGTCCCGACCGGCTCGGGCAGCATCTGCGGGGCCGAGGACGCCCCCGAGAACGGGTTGCCGAGCAGCATGACCACCAGCGCGGTGAGCGCGATGCCGTGCTGTCCGATCAGGGCTGCCATCCCGGCGACCGCGCCGCTCACGGCCAGGGCCGACAGTCCGAACACCGCTGCCTCGGTCCACCAGTCGCCGGTGATGACCCCCAGCCAGCTGTCCGCGATCCCGGCCGCGACCACGCCGACCAGGGCGGCGGCGCCGACGAGCGAGACGATGGCGCGTACACCCCGCAGTCCGAGCATGGTCACGACCGCGCCGGCGGCGATGCCGACCAGCGCCATCGGCAGCACGCCGGCGTTCAGGGTCGCGCCGCGCGGGTCGGCCTGGGGGGTGGCCACGACGTCGACCGTCCTGACCTGGGTGCCGCTCGGTGCCTGCTGGACCACCGCCTGCTGGAGCAGCTGGGCGACGAGCGGGCTCGCGGCCGACGCGGTCAGCAGTTCGGGCCCCTGTGCCGTCACGACCACCGCGCCGTATACGGTCCGGTCCTTGATCGCGTCACGGGCCGCCGTCTCGTCGGCGTAGCGGTGGATCTCGAACGCGCCCTCGCGTTGCTGAAGCTGCCGCTGCACCTGTGCGGTCGCGGTGGCGGGTCCCGCCACACCGAGCGGCAGGTGGCGCGGCGCCGTACGGGCGGTGGGCCAGGCGAAGGCCCACAGGGCCAGGGCCGCCAGGGCGGGGATCAGAACGACGACCGCGATCATGCGGCGGCCGCGCGGGAGGGCCGGGGTGGATGCCCTGGTGGGTGCGGCGGTCGTGGCGGACATGGGTTCCCCCTCGGGATGTCGGTGGAAGGACTTGAAGGGTTCAGCGAGTCACTTCAAAAAGAATGATCGTTCGTTTTTGCTGCGGCACCACCGTGCTGCGATCCGCTCGTCTTGTAAAGAAGGAATGTTCGTTTTACTTTGGTTGCCATGGCCCGCGTATCCCAGGCACACCTCGACGCCCGCCGCCGCCAGATCCTCGACGGCGCGGCGCTCTGCTTCGCCCGCAACGGATTCCACGCCACGTCGATGCAGGACGTGCTGAAGGAGGTCGCCCTCTCCGCAGGCGCCGTCTACCGCTACTTCAGCGGAAAGGACGAGCTGATCGCCGCCATCGTCGGCGAGGTGCTCGAGGTGCTGAGCGACACCTATGAGGGGGCGGCCGTGGAGACCCCTCCGCCGCTGCCCGACGTGCTGATCGCCCGGGCCCTCGCGCAGCTGAAGCAGGTCAGGCCGGGCGTGCTGGACGACGGCCGGGGGGTTTTCCCACGTCTGCTGATCCAGGTGTGGACCGAGGTCCTGCGCAACGACGAGCTGGCCGCGCTGGTGCACACGGGGTACAACAGGGTCCGCGTCGCCTGGGCGAGGGTCGTGGAGAGCTACAAGGCCGCGGGACTGATCTCCGAGGACGCCGACGCCGATGCCATGGCGCGGGTGATGATCGCGCTCGCCCAGGGGTTCGCCGCGCAGCTGGCCGTGATCGGCGAGCCGCCCCCGGGGACCCTCGAGGAGGGTCTGCAGGCGTTGATGAGCATGCGGGACCCTCGTTCCGGGGGCTGACCGGATCACAGCTCGGTTAACTTGCTTGAAACTCGGTCCAACTAGCCTGCCGATCCACGCCACCAGGGACTTTGCCCCGTGGCTGCGGCAACCGGACCCCGCACGGTCCGGGCGAGGGACTGTGAGGTGGGACGTGCAACTGACCCCGCACGAGCAAGAGAGGCTGCTGATCCACGTGGCGGCCGACGTGGCCGAGAAGCGCCGGGCCCGCGGGCTCAAGCTGAACCACCCCGAGGCGGTCGCGCTCATCACGTCGCACATCCTCGAGGGCGCCCGTGACGGCCGCTCGGTCGCCGAGCTCATGGCCTCCGGACGCAAGCTGCTCACCCGGGACGACGTCATGGAGGGCATCCCCGAGATGATCCATGACGTCCAGGTCGAGGCGACCTTCCCGGACGGCACCAAGCTCGTCACCGTCCACGACCCGATCGTCTGACGGGGGAGCGGCTGCCATGATTCCCGGAGAGATCCTGTTCGCCGAGGACCCGATCGTCTGCAACGAGGGTCGCGAGGTGACCCGGCTGACCGTCCTCAACGCCGCCGACCGGCCCGTCCAGGTCGGCTCCCACTACCACTTCGCCGAGGCCAACCCCGGTCTGGACTTCGACCGTGCGGCCGCGCGCGGCAAGCGGCTGAACATCGCCGCCGGCACCGCCGTGCGCTTCGAGCCCGGGATCCCCGTAGACGTCGAACTCGTTCCGATCGGCGGCGCCCGCATCGTGCCCGGCCTGCGTGGTGAGACCGGAGGTGCCCTCGATGCCTGAGATCTCGCGCGCCGCGTACGCCGACCTGTTCGGGCCGACCGCCGGGGACCGCATCCGCCTCGCCGACACCGATCTGATCGTCGAGATCGAGGAGGACCGCTCCGGCGGCCCGGGACTCGCCGGTGACGAAGCCGTGTTCGGCGGTGGCAAGGTCATCCGGGAATCCATGGGCCAGTCGCGTGCCACGCGCGCGGACGGCACCCCCGACACCGTCGTCACCGGCGTCGTCATCATCGACCACTGGGGCATCGTCAAGGCCGACGTCGGCATCCGCGACGGCCGGATCAGCGCCATCGGCAAGGCCGGCAACCCGGACACCATGGACGGCGTCCACCCCGACCTGGTGATCGGCCCGGAGACGGAGATCATCGCGGGCAACGGCCGGATTGTCACCGCCGGTGCCATCGACGCGCACGTCCACTTCATCTGTCCGCAGATCGCCGACGAGGCACTCGCCGCCGGGATCACCACCCTGATCGGCGGCGGAACCGGACCGGCCGAGGGCTCGAAGGCGACCACCGTGACGCCCGGCCCCTGGCATCTGGCCCGGATGCTGGAGGCGATGGAGGCGTACCCGCTCAACTTCGGTCTCCTCGGCAAGGGCAACACCGTCTCGCACGACGCGATGCTCTCCCAGATCCGTGGCGGTGCCCTCGGTCTCAAGCTGCACGAGGACTGGGGCTCCACGCCCGCCGTCATCGACGCGTCGCTGACCGTCGCCGACCGCACGGGTATCCAGATCGCCATCCACACGGACACGCTCAACGAGGCCGGGTTCGTGGGCGACACCCTCGCCGCGATCAACGGTCGCGGCATCCACGCGTACCACACCGAGGGTGCGGGCGGCGGACACGCGCCGGACATCATGACCGTCGTGTCCGAGCCGCACGTGCTGCCCAGCTCCACCAACCCGACCCGGCCGTTCACCGTCAACACTGCCGAGGAACACCTCGACATGCTGATGGTGTGCCACCACCTGAACCCGGCGGTCCCGGAGGACCTGGCGTTCGCCGAGTCACGGATCCGGCCGTCCACCATCGGGGCGGAGGACATCCTCCACGACCTGGGCGCGATCTCCATCATCTCGTCCGACTCCCAGGCCATGGGGCGCGTCGGCGAGGTCATCATGCGGACCTGGCAGACGGCGCATGTGATGAAGCGGCGGCGGGGCGCGCTGCCGGGTGACGGCCGCGCGGACAACCGGCGCGTACGTCGCTATGTCGCCAAGTACACGATCAACCCGGCGCTCGCCCAGGGCGTCGCCCATGAAATCGGCTCGGTGGAGACCGGCAAGCTCGCCGACCTCGTACTGTGGGAGCCGGCGTTCTTCGGCGTCAAGCCGCACCTCGTCATCAAGGGCGGACAGATCGCGTACGCGCAGATGGGCGACGCCAACGCGTCGATCCCGACACCGCAGCCGATTCTGCCGCGGCCGATGTACGGGGCGATCGGGCGGGCGCCCGCCGCCAATTCCGTCAACTTCGTGGCCCCCCTGGCGATCGAGGACGGGCTGCCGGAGCGGCTCTCCCTCGGGAAGAAGTTCGTGGCCATCGAGTCGACGCGCGGCGTCACCAAGGCGGACATGCGCGAGAACGACGCCCGTCCACGGGTGCAGGTCGACCCCGACAGCTTCGCCGTCCATATCGACGGGGAACTGGTCGAGGCGACACCGGCCGCCGAACTGCCCATGGCCCAGCGCTACTTCCTCTTCTGATGTCCCGGGCAGCGCTTCTCGTACTGGCCGACGGCCGCTTCCCCGCCGGAGGCCACGCGCACTCCGGCGGGGCCGAGGCGGCCGTCCGCGCCGGGCGGATCACCGGGGCCGCCAGTCTGGAGGAATTCTGCCGCGGGCGCCTGCACACGGCCGGGCTGGTGTCCGCCACGCTGGCCGCGGCAGCCGCCCTCGGCGTCGATCCGGTGGCGCTGGACGGCGCCGCGGACGCCCGTACGCCGTCGCTCGCACTGCGCGTCGCCGCGCGCAGACTGGGGCGGCAGTTGATGCGGGCCGCTCGGGCCACGTGGCCCTCAGAGGAACTGGACGCGGTGGCGCGGACGTTCCCCAAGGGGGCGCACCAGCCGGTCGTGCTGGGGCTGGCGGCGCGGGCCGCGGGGCTGGGGCCGGAGGATGCGGCGTACTGCTCGGCGTACGAGAGTGTCAGCGGGCCGGCGAGCGCGGTCGTACGGCTGCTGAGTCTGGACCCCTTTGACGCGACCGCCGTCCTGGCGCGGCTGGCGCCGGAGCTGGACCTCCTCGCGCGCCGGGCGAGCGATGCGGCTCGACGTGTCGTCGACGAGGGGGTGGCTGCGTTGCCTGCCGCTTCGGCTCCGCTGCTGGAGATCGGTGCGGAGGCGCATGCTGCGTGGCCCGTACGGCTGTTCGCATCGTAGGGGGTGTTTCGCCCCCGCCGCCCTTGCCCGTCCCCTCCCCAGGGGCTCCGCCCCTTCGACCCCGCCAGGGGCTCCGCCCCTGAACCCCTGTCCTGGGGACTGCGTCCCCTGAACCCCTGTCCTGGGGACTGCGTCCCCTGAACCCCTGTCCCGGGGACTGCGTCCCCCAGCCCCCTGCCCCGGGGGCTCCGCCCCCAGACCCCCTATCGGCCTCAACGGCCTCGTCCTCGAACGCCGGGCGGGCTTGCGATGACCAACCCCGGCTGAACTGGAGCCGCATCCATGCACCTCGACCATCCCCACGACGGGCCCTCCGCCGTCAGCGCCGACGCCCACCGTCCGGACGGCTCCCGCCGGGCCCTTCGTATCGGGCTCGGTGGGCCCGTCGGATCCGGCAAGACCGCCACCGTCGCCGCGCTCTGCCGCGCCCTGCGTGACGAGTTGTCCCTCGCCGTCGTCACCAACGACATCTACACCCGTGAGGACGCCGAGTTCCTCCTCCGTGAGGCCGTGCTGCCGCCCGAGCGGATCACCGCCGTCGAGACAGGGGCCTGTCCTCACACCGCCATCCGGGACGACATCTCCGCCAACCTCGAAGCCGTGGAGGACCTGGAGGACGGGGTCGGGCCGCTCGACATCGTCCTCGTCGAGTCCGGCGGGGACAACCTCACCGCCACGTTCTCCAAGGGCCTCGTCGACGCGCAGATCTTCGTCATCGATGTCGCGGGCGGGGACGACATCCCCCGCAAGGGCGGACCCGGTGTCACCACCGCCGATCTGCTCGTCGTCAACAAGACCGACCTCGCGCCGTACGTCGGCTCCGACCTCGCCCGAATGGCCGCCGACGCGAAGGCACAGCGGGCCGAACTGCCCGTCGTCTTCCAGTCGTTGCGGACCGAGGCCGGTGTCACCGCCGTGGCCGACTGGGTGCGGGCGCGGCTCGCCGCGTGGACGGCGTGACCACGGGGGTACGGGCCACTGCGCGGATCGTGGCCCGGGACGACGGCCGGGGCGGTACGTCCCTGCCGGTGCTGGCGGGCGAGGGGCCGCTGGCCCTGCGCCGTACGCGGGCGAGCGGCACCGAGGCGCGCGTCATGCTCGTCGGCGCGATGAGCGGGCCGCTCGGCGGGGACCGCTTCACCGTCGAGGCCGAGGTGGCGAGCCGAGCCCGGCTCCATGTGGGATCGGCCGCCGCCACCATCGCGCTGCCCGGGCAGGCCAAGGGCGAAGCACGCTACGACGTCCGGCTCGACGTCGCCGCCGGGGGCGAACTGCACTGGCTGCCCGAGCAGTTGATCTCGGCCCGGGGCAGTGAGCTGTACGTTTCCTCACGCATCGACCTCGCGCCGGGTGCGCGCCTCGTGTACCGGGAGGAGCAGGTACTCGGGCGCGCCGGCGAGGAACCCGGGAGGCTCGGCAGCCGTCTCACCGTACGGCTGGACGGTCGGCCGCTGCTCGACCAGGAGGTGGCCTGCGGACCCGGCGCTCCCGGCGGTTGGGACGGTCCTGCCGTACTGGCGGGACACCGGGCACTCGGGCAACTGCTCGTCGTACGGCCGGAGTTCGACCAGGCGCCCGCCGAGCCGCGGATGCTGGGCGAATGCGCCGCGCTCAGCCCGCTCGCCGGGCCCGCCGTGCTGGTCACGGCCGTCGCGCCCGACGCGCTGCGGTTGCGCCGCGTGCTCAACGAGGCGCTGTACGAGCTAAGTTGAATGGCTCGCTCCGCTCAACGGAGAGTCGTGACCGGTTATCGGATTGGTAAAGAAAGTCAAGTACCCCCTGTTCTCAGGCCCCTCACAGCCGACAGGATCCCCGTGACCTATCGCAACGATGTACGGGGAGGACCCACTTGAGGGGAATCAGACCGACGAGACGGGCGACCGCGCTCGGCTCTGCGGGGGCGCTCGTCACGGCGACGCTGATAGCCGGCGCCGTGGCGGCACCGTCGGCCACCGCCGACACGCGCCATGGCCAGGACCGGGAGGCCCGCGGCGTCGCGATCGCCGCCGCGCGGGCCGCCAAGGCCGGGATCGACTGGCAGGACTGCCCGGCCGACTGGGGGTTCGAGAAGCCCATCCAGTGCGGCTGGGTGACCGTTCCGCTCGACTACGCCCACCCGAACGGCAAGCAGATCAAGCTCGCCGTCGACCACATCGGGAACACGGGCACGAAGCAAGAGCGCCAGGGCGCCCTCGTCTACAACCCGGGCGGTCCCGGCGGCTCCGGCCTCCGCTTCCCGCGCCGGGTCACCACCAAGAACCCGCTCTGGACCAATGTGTCGAAGGCGTACGACTTCGTCGGGTTCGACCCGCGCGGCGTCGGCCACTCGGCGCCCATCTCCTGTGAGGACCCGCAGGAGTTCGTGAAGGCGCCCAAGGCGGACCCGGTCCCGGACTCCGAGGCGGACAAGCTCGCCCAGCGCAAGCTCGCCCGGGAGTACGCGAAGGGCTGCCTCGAGCGCTCCGGCCGCGCGATGCTGCAGCAGATGACCACGGTCAACACCGTGCGCGACCTGGACGTCATCCGCGCCGCGCTGGGCGAGAAGAAGCTCAACTACCTGGGCGTCTCGTACGGCACTTACCTCGGCGCCGTCTACGGCACGCTCTTCCCGGGCCACCTCCGCCGCATGATCGTCGACAGCGTCGTCAACCCGTCGCGCGACAAGATCTGGTACCAGGCCAACCTCGACCAGGACGTCGCCTTCGAGGGCCGCTGGAAGGACTGGGAGGACTGGGTCGCGGCGAACGACGCCTCGTTCCACCTGGGCACCACCCGCGCCGCGGTGCAGGACAAGTGGCTCCAGCTGCGCGCGACGGCGAAGAAGAACCCCATCGGTGGCGTCGTCGGCCCGGCCGAGCTGATCTCCTTCTTCCAGAGCGCCCCGTACTACGACTCCTCGTGGGTGCCGGTCGCCACCGTCTTCGGCAAGTACTTCGCCGGTGACACCAAGGCGCTCGTCGACGCTGCCGCGCCCGATATGTCGAACACCGCGGGCAACATCACGTCGGAGAACGGCAACGCCGTCTACACGGCCGTCGAGTGCACCGACGCCAAGTGGCCCACGAGCTGGCAGAAGTGGGACCGGGACAACACCCGGCTCAACAAGAACTACCCCTTCATGACGTGGGCCAACGCATGGATGAACCTGCCGTGCGCCACGTGGCCGGTCAAGCAGCAGACCCCGGTGAACGTGAAGACCGGCAAGGGCCTGCCGACCGTCCTGATCGTGCAGTCCACGCGTGACGCCGCGACGCCGTTCGACGGCGCGGTCGAGCTCCACAAGCGCTTCAAGGGTTCCCGTCTCATCATCGAGAAGGACGCGGGCTCCCACGGCGTGACCGGTCTGGTCAACCCGTGCATCAACAGCCGGGTGGACACGTACCTGCTGACCGGCAAGACGGACGGCAGCGATGTGACGTGCACGCCGCACGCCACGCCGAAGCCGTAGCCGTACGTACGCGCGAGGGGGGCGGCCGGGTTCCGGCCGCCCCCCTGTCGTGGGTGCTCCCCTCGTCAGCTCAACTCAACGGCATCTTCGGGAACTTGCGGGCCTTCTCCGCCCTCTCCTCCGCGGCCTCCTCCGCCTTGACGACCGCCGCGTACTGGTCGACGTACTCCTGCTCGGAGAGGGTCAGGATGGCGTACATGATCTCGTCGGTGATGGCGCGCAGAACGGCCTTCTCGTTCTCCATGCCGGTGTAGCGGGAGAAGTCGAGGGGCTTGCCGAAGCGGATGACCACCGGGTGGATGTTGGGGATGACCTGGCCCGGCGGCTGGGCTTCGAAGGTCCCGATCATCGCGCAGGGGATGACGGGTACCTGGGCCTTGAGAGCCATCACCGCGACACCGACCTTGCCCTTGTAGAGGCGGCCGTCGTGGGAGCGCGTGCCTTCCGGGTAGATGCCCAGCAGCTCGCCCTTGCGCAGCACGCCGAGGCCCTCGCGGATCGCGGCCTGCCCCGCCTCCTTGCCGGAACGGTCCACCGGGATCTGGCCGGCACTGCGGAAGAACGCGGCCGTGAGCCTGCCCTTGATGCCCGGACCGGTGAAGTACTCGGCCTTCGCCAGGAAAGTGATGCGCCGCTTGAGTATCGCGGGCATCAGGAAGTGGTCGGAGAAGGAGAGATGGTTGCCGGCGACGATGGCCGGCCCCTCCGCCGGTACGTGCTCAAGACCCTCTATTCGCGGCCGGAAGACCAGTCTCAGGAGCGGTCCAAGAATGACGTATTTGAGCAAGTAGTAGAACAAGGGGTCGCTCCTCGCTCCGGTGGATCGGCTCAACCGCGCGTTCCAGCAGCTCAACCGGCATGTCGTGGGGTGCCAGTGTAGGGTCAGGCGCGGTCGGCCGGAACCGGGCGCGAGCCGACACGGCCTGATCACAACGATCCTGACGGATCGCCAGGGACTGAGATGCGCCGGACTGCTCCGGATGCCTCCGAACGCCTCGTGCGGTCCATGGGGGCGGACCGCACGAAGGAGGGCGCAGTAACACTGCTGATGGCGATGGTCACAGGTAGTATTCGTCCTCCTGCTTCGGGTAGGTGGACTCGTCCTCCTCCTTTTTCTGACGGCCACGCTGCTGCTGTTCCTGCCGGTGCTGGCGCTCCTGGCGCGCCTGTTCCTGGGCGCCGAGGGTCTCCTCGGTCATGTCCTTGAGGTGGCCCGAATCGTCCGCGTACCGGTCATGTCCCCGGTCGGTCATGTCGGCTCACTCCTCGATGAGCTGAGTCAGGGGCGCGGCTCCGCCCCTGATCAGCGTGGCATGAGTGACTTTTCCCTGCATGCCGGCGGGGGGCTACCCGGCGGTTCCGGGAGGTGCGGCCGAGGGCTCCTTGACCGCGCTGACCGCGCTGACCGCCTCCGCCAGCTCCCGCTGCACCGGTCCGGGCGGGGTGTCGCCGTTGACGGCCGCCACCAGGTCCTCGGCGACATGGTGCAGCTTCGTGTTGGTCTTCTGGGAGATCGTGACCAGCACGCTCCAGGCGTCCTGGGCGCTCAGCGCGAAGGACGCCATCAGGACCCCGCGGGCCAGGTCGATCACCGGCCGGGTCTGCATGGCCCGCCGGAGCTGGACGAGTTCGATGTGCAGATCCGGGGCGATACCGTCGGGCCGCTCGTCCTCCGGCAGGGCGCCGGGCTCCCCTTGAGTCGGCTTGGCGTAGCCGTTCACCGTGGTCGCGGCGGCGGAGCCGGTCAGGCCGAACAGCGGCCGGGTGCCGGTCAGCGTGAGCAGCCTGTCCACGGCGGGTGCGGTCGCGCTGAAGAGGACGGTCTTGGCGTCCTCCAGGGCTCGGCGGCGGATGCAGAGCAGGACGTTGAGCCCCGAGCAGTCGCAGAAGTCCACTCCACCCAGATCGAGATCGACACCGCTCACCGAGCTGCGCAGGGCGTCGCGCAGAGCGTCGAGCAGCGCCTCCTCCGTGTCGATGTCGAGCTCGCCCGACACCGTCACGGTCACCCGGTCCCCGTCGCGGTTCGCGTCCACCGTCAGACAGGGCGGCAGAAGGTTCTGCGACGAATGCGCCCAGGCCACGTGAACGACACCGTCCGGGCTCTCGGGCTCGGGAGGTACGCACTTCTCCATGGCAGCCTCCCGAGCTCATCCGCTCGTACGCGCCCCCCAGGCCAGACTCAGCCCGTCATACTCCTATGTCAAGGGATGCATGAATCGTCTTTCACCCTTTTGTATTCATGAACTCCAGCGCCTAATCTCGATCCATGGGTGGAGTGCCTGAGTCGCATACGGGGTGGACTTTCCTCACCAACCACGCACGGGTGCTGGCTGCGATCGCCGAGGACCAGAGCACCCGTATCCGTGATATCGCGGCCCGCTGCCGGCTGACGGAGCGCGCGGTCCAGAAGATCATTGCCGATCTCGAGCAGGACGGATATCTCACTCACACCCGTGAGGGGCGCTCCAACATGTACCGCATCCAGCCGGACACGCTCCTGCGCCACCCGGCGGAGGGTGACCTGACCGTCTCCGATCTGCTCGCCCTCCTCGCCCGGCAGGACGCCCAGCGCAGTCTGCAAGAGCACGAACGCCGGCACCGGTAACGGGTGGAACGACAGCCGGTCAGCGGTAGCGCAGGGGCGCGAACGGCCAGTGTGCCGACAGCCGGGCGGCCACCGTCTCGCGCAGGGGGCCGTCCAGCTCGGCGCGGTCCGCGCTCACGCAGGAACGCACGTCCGTGGTGCGCTCGTCCTCACGGGACGGATAGATGTACACGCACCCCAGCCGGAAGCCGTCGCCGAGGAGGACTCGGGGTACCTCGAAGTCGTCGGGGACGAATGCGGGAGTGGGCATACGGCGAGGTTGACGACCGGCGCCCGACGCGACGCGGTAATTTCCACGCCGGAGGTGGGCCGGCATGGCGGTGCAGGTGGCGGTGTGCGGGCCGGCGCAGTGCGGCGAGCCGGAGTGGACCCTCGCGTACGAGCTGGGCCGGCTGCTTGCGGAGCGAGGTGCCGTGGTGATCTGCGGAGGGCACGGCGGGGTGATGGCCGCGGTGGCGGCGGGCGCCCGGTCTCGTGACGGCCTCGTCGTCGGGGTGCTGCCGGGCGCCGATCGCGCCGGTGCAGGGGTGGATCTGAGCGTCGCGATCGCCACCGGCCTCGGGCAGGCGCGCAACAGCGTCATCGTCCACAGCGGGGACGCCGTCGTGGTGGTCGGCGGATCCTGGGGCACGCTCTCGGAACTGGCCCTCGCCATGCGCCGGGGCGGCGTGCCCGTGGTCCAGCTCGGCGACGGCTGGCGGCCCGTCGGCCCCGACGGACAGGAACTTCCCGGCGTACGGCATGCACGGACACCCGCCGAGGCGCTGGACCTCACGGGGTTGTGGGGCTGACCGGGCTGGGGGCTGCCGCCCGGCATCGGCCTGACGGCCGCGTCCTCAAACGCCGGACAGGCTGAAGGATTCGGCCCGTCCGGCGTCGTAAACCAGCCCTGGCCCGGGGGAATCCAGCCCGTCCGGCGTTTGCGGAGCGGGGGCGCGGAGGCCGGCACCGCGAACGGGATCTGGGGCGAAGCCCCCGCGGGGGCGGGGTGGAGCACCGCGAGGGGGAGGGGGACGTAGCGCCCGCCCTGGGTTCGGGGGTGGAGCCTCTGGCAGGGGTGTAGGGGGCGTAGTCCCTGCGGGGGAGTTCCGCGAGGGGTGCGCGGGAGGTAGTCCCTGCCGGGGGGGTGGGGGAACTCCGCGAGGGGTGCGGGGGGCGTAGTCCCGGCCCTGGGTTCGGGGGTGGAGCCTCTGGCAGGGTGCAGGGGGCGCAGTCCCTGCCGGGGTTGCGGGGAGCCCGCGAGGGGTGCGAGGCAGTCCCGGCCGGGGTTGGGCGGAGTCCGCGAGGGGGTGTAGGGGACGTAGTCCCTGCGGGGGTGGGGTGGAGTTCCGCGAGGGGGGGGCGGGGGCGTAGTCCCGGCCCTGGGTTCGCGGGTGGATCCCCTGGCAGGGGTGAGTCGCTGCCGGGGTTGCGGGGCGCCCGCGAGGGTTGCGAAGCCGTCCCTGCCGGGGTTACGGGGAGCCCGCGGGGGTGCGAAGCTGTCCCTGCCGGGGTTGGGCGGAGTCCGCGAGGGGTGCAGGGGACGTAGTCTCCGCCCCGGGTTCGGGGGCGGAGCCCCGGGTAGGGGTGCAGGGGACGCAGTCCCCGCCGGGGTCCGGGGGCAGGAGCCCCGGGTAGGGGTGCAGGGGACGTAGTCCCCGCCGGGGTCCGGGGGCGGAGCCCCAGGCGGGGTTGAAGGGGCGGAGCCCCTGGGGACGGGAAGGGTAGGGGCGGCGGGGGCGAATCAACCCCGCCGCACCATCGTGGTCACGCCACCAGCACCTTCTCCAGCGCCTCCAGCGCCGCCCCCAGCTCCTCACCCGTGATCGTCAGCGGCGGAGCCAGCCGGATCGTCGAGCCGTGGGTGTCCTTGACCAGGATCCCCTCCCGCATGAGGCGTTCGCTGATCTCGCGGCCCGTGCCGATCGCCGGGTCGATGTCGACGCCCGCCCACAGCCCGCGCGAGCGGAAGCCTACGACGCCCTTGTCGACGAGTGAGGCGAGTCCGTCCCGCAGTACGACCCCCAACTCGGCCGCCCTGCGCTGGAACTCGCCGGTCTTCAGCAGTCCGACGACCGCCGAGCCGACGGCCGCGGCAAGCGGGTTACCGCCGAAGGTCGAGCCGTGCTCGCCCGGCCGCAGGACGCCCAGCACCTCCCGGCGCGCGACCACCGCGGACACCGGCACGATCCCGCCGCCGAGTGCCTTGCCGAGCAGCACGACATCCGGTACGACGCCCTCGTGGTCCACCGCCAGCGTGCTGCCCGTGCGGCCGAGGCCCGACTGGATCTCGTCGGCGATGAACAGGCACCCGGTACGGCGGGTGAGGTCGCGGACCCCGGTGAGATAGCCCTCGTCGGGGATGATCACACCGGCCTCGCCCTGGATGGGCTCGATCAGCACGGCCGCCGTCGTCTCGTCGACGGCCGCCTCCAGCGCTGCCAGGTCGTTGTACGGGACGATCCGGAAACCGGGCGTGAACGGGCCGAAGCCGGACCGTGCGGTCTCGTCCGTGGAGAAGCTGACGATCGTCGTCGTACGGCCGTGGAAGTTGCCGGAGGCGACGACGACCGTCGCCTGGTCGGTCGGTACGCCCTTGACCTCGTACGCCCACTTGCGGGCCACCTTGACGGCGCTCTCCACCGCCTCCGCGCCGGTGTTCATCGGCAGCACCATGTCCTGGCCCGTCACCTCGGCCAGGGACTCCGCGAACTCGGCCAGCTGGTCGTTGTGGAAGGCCCGGGAGGTGAGGGTCAGCCGGTCCAGCTGGCGGTGGGCGGCCTCGATCAGCACCGGGTTGCGGTGCCCGAAGTTGAGGGCCGAGTAGCCGGCGAGCATGTCGAGGTAGCGGCGGCCCTCGACGTCCTCCACCCAGGTGCCCTCGGCGCGGGCGACGACCACGGGCAGCGGGTGGTAGTTGTGCGCGAGGACCGGTTCCTCGGCGCGGATCAGCTCGGCGGACGAACGCGTACGGACGGGAGCGGTCATGAACGGATCTCCTGGGTGCAGCACTTGATGCCACCGCCGGCCTTGTGGAACTCGGAGAGGTCGACGGGGACGGGAACGTATCCGTGGCGTACGAGCTGGTCGGCGAGGGCGGTCGCCCCCGGCGCGATGAAGACGTGCCGGCCGTCCGAGACGGAGTTGAGGCCGAAGGCCATCGCATCCTCGCGGGTGGCGAGCACGGCGTCCGGGTACAGCCGCGCCAGCACCTCGCGGCTGCCCGGCGAGAACGCGTCCGGGTAGTACGCGATGTTGTCGTCGTCGAGGACGAACAGCGCCGTGTCCAGGTGGTAGAACAGCGGGTCCACCAGCTGGAGGCTGATCACCGGGACCCCGAAGAACTCCTGCACCTCGCGGTGCGCCTCCCGGGTCGTACGGAATCCGGTGCCGGCCAGGACGTACCGTCCCGTGGGGATCAGATCGCCCTCGCCCTCGCACACCGATTCGGGGCGGTACACGTCGAAGCCCGCCGTCTTGAACCAGGTGTCGTACGCGGTGGACTCGGGGCGGCGCTGCGGGGCGTGGAAGAGGGAGCCGAAGACCCGGCCCTGCAGGACGAGCGCGGAGTTGGCCGCGAACACCATGTCGGGGAGTCCGGCCACCGGATCGACGTTGTCCACGGTGTGCCCGTGGGCGCGGTAGGCGCTGATCAGCGCCCGCCACTGGTCCTGGGCGAGATCGATGTCCACCTGGGTATCGGGGTGCATCCAGGGATTGATCGCGTACTGCACGGCGAAGTGTCTGGGTTCGCAGACGAGAAAGCGCCTCAGACGCGGTACACGGCTTTCGGGCACAGAAAGGCTCCTCCGCTTCCTGCGGTGTCAAAGAGGGGTGACACCACGGTAGAAAGTGGCCGAGACGCGCGACAAGCGACGAAGGCTGCGTGTGTGCGCAGGATTGCTGCGTCGTAACCGGGGTCAGCGCACGTCTGGTGCGTTCCCTTGGGGGTCTTCCGGCGCGGGCTGGCTGGCGCCCGCTTCCGGGCTTTCCGGGAGGAGGTGGGACAGCACCATGTAGCTGATCGTCTTCCGGATGAACGGCTCGGTGCGGATCCGCTCCAGCACCTCCTCGAAGTGCTCCACGTCCGTCGCCCGCACATGCAGCAGCGCATCCGCCCCGCCGGTCACCGTCATCGCCGCGGTGATCTCCGGATGGTTGCGCACGACCTCCGCCAGCCGCCGGGGCGGCGCCGCGCCCTCGCAGTACACCTCCACGTACGCCTCCGTGCGCCAGCCCAGCGCCGACGGCTTCACCGTGGCCGTGAACCCGGTGATCACGCCCGTCTCGCGCAGCCGGTCCACCCGGCGCTTGACCGCGGTCGCGGACAGCCCGATCGCCGCGCCGATCTCCGCGAAACTGCTCCTCGCGTTCGCGGTGAGCGCTGTGATGATCTTGCGGTCGAGCTCGTCGAACATGGCCGGCCTGCTGTTCATGCGGGCACTGTAATCCAGAGCGGCGGGACCACCGTATCCAGCGAGAACGTCCATGTTGCGCACATGTCCAGACGTACGGATTGCTCCTAGACTCCACGTTCATGCTGCGCGCCCTCGCCGTCGACGACGAACGCCCCTCGCTCGAGGAACTCCTCTATCTGCTCAACGCGGACCCGCGGATCGACAGCGCGGAGGGCGCGGGCGACGCGACCGAGGCCCTGCGCCGTATCAACCGTGCCCTGGTGTCCGGGCCCGACGGCCCCGACGCGCTCGACGTCGTCTTCCTCGACATCCATATGCCCGGGCTCGACGGGCTGGAGATGGCCAGGCTGCTGACCGGGTTCGCCCGGCCGCCGCTCGTCGTGTTCGTCACCGCCCACGAGGGCTTCGCCGTACAGGCCTTCGACCTCAAGGCCGTCGACTACGTCCTCAAGCCCGTGCGCCGCGAGCGGCTCGCGGAAGCGGTGCGCCGCGCCGACCGGTTACGGGAGACCTCATCGCTGATTCCCGTGCACGAACCCGACCCCGACCACATATCCGTCGAACTCGGCGGCGTGATGCGGTTCGTGCCCGTCGAGGACATCACCCATGTGGAGGCGCAGGGCGACTACGCACGCCTGCACACTCCCCAGGGCAGCCATCTCGTACGGATCCCGCTGTCCACGCTGGAGGAGCGCTGGCGCTCGCGCGGCTTCGTCCGCATCCACCGCCGCCACCTCGTCTCCCTGCGCCACATCGACGAACTCCGCCTGGACGCGGGCACGGTGAGCGTGCTCGTCGGCTCCGTCGAACTCCAGGTCAGCCGACGGCACGCCCGCGAGCTGCGGGACCTGCTGATGCGCCGGACCGCGGGCTAGGGGAGGACGCCGTGCCCCAGGACCCCAGCGAACGCCGTGTCGTCGTCACCGGGCCGCCCCGGCACACCCGCCGGTCCTTCGGCTACTACCGGCCCCGCACCGAGATCGACGAACAGACCACGCTCGGCCACACCTATGTCCGCTCGCTCATGCGCAGCCAGCTCAGAGCGGCACTCGCCGTGTTCACGGTCCTGGTGCTCCTGGTGGGACCCCTTCCCCTGGTCTTCGCCACCACCCGGAACAAGGGCCTGGAATGGGCCGTGCTCGGTTTCTGCCTCTACCTGCCGCTGGTCCTGTTCGCCCGCTGGTACGTGCGCCGCGCCGAACGCAATGAGAAGGACTTCGTCCGCCTCGTCGAGGACCGCTGAGGCCTGCTCGTGAACCAGGACACCGCCAAGGCCCGCTCGTGAACCAGAACTACGCCGTCCCCGCGGTCGCCCTCGTCGTCCTGGCGACCGTCCTCGTGGGCGCCTTCGGCCTGCGCATCTCCCGCACCACCTCCGACTTCTACGTCGCCTCCCGCACCGTCGGACCCCGACTCAACGCGGCCGCGATCGGCGGCGAGTATCTCTCCGCCGCCTCCTTCCTCGGTATCGCCGGGCTCGTCCTCGTCCAGGGCCCCGACATGCTCTGGTACCCGGTCGGCTACACCGCCGGCTATCTCGTCCTGCTCCTGTTCGTGGCCGCCCCGCTGCGCCGTTCCGGCGCCTACACCCTGCCCGACTTCGCCGAGGCCCGGCTCGCCTCGCAGCCCGTGCGCCGGCTCGCCGGGGCCTTCGTCGTCGGGATCGGCTGGCTGTATCTGCTGCCCCAACTCCAGGGCGCGGGGCTCACGTTGGCCGTGCTGACCGGCGCGCCCGACTCGCTCGGCGGGGTCATCGTCGCGGTCGTGGTGGTCGCGACCGTGGCCGCGGGCGGCATGCGCAGCATCACCTTCGTGCAGGCCTTCCAGTACTGGCTCAAACTCACCGCCCTGCTCGTCCCCGCTCTCTTCCTGGTACTGGCCTGGCAGAGCGACGGCGCGCCGCGCGACGCCTTCGCCGAACCGACGACCTTCCGCGAGAACCGTGTCGTACGGATCGACGACAGCCTCGACCTGAAGCTGTCGCGCCCGCTCGACGTGACGGCGACGGGCACGGTCGACGGCCGACGGTATGCCGGGCAGCGCCTGGGCCTCGCCGCCGGTGTCCATCGCGTCGAACGCGGCACCCGGCTGACCTTCGCCAAGGGGGACCCCGTTCCCGCCGCCGACCGCGGCAGCAACGGCGGCATGTCGACCTCGCCGGCCTCCGGCCGGGAGGAACGCCCGCTGTATGCCACGTACGGACTCATCCTCGCCACCTTCCTCGGCACCATGGGCCTGCCGCACGTCGTCGTCCGCTTCTACACCAGCCCGCACGGCGTCGCGGCCCGCCGCACCACGGTCGCTGTGCTCGGCCTGATCGGCGCCTTCTACCTCCTGCCGCCCGTCTACGGCGCGCTGGGCCGGCTCTACGCCCCCGAACTCACCCTCACCGGTGACGCCGACGCCGCCGTCCTTCTGCTGCCCGGCCGCATGATCGGCGGGCTCGGCGGGGACCTGCTGGGCGCGCTGGTCGCGGGCGGGGCCTTCGCCGCGTTCCTGTCCACGGCGTCGGGACTGACCATGGCGGTCGCCGGAGTGCTCACCCAGGACGTGCTGCCGTCGCGCGGCGTACGGCACTTCCGGCTCGGCACGCTGCTGGCGATGACGGTGCCGCTGGCAGCGAGCGTACTGGTGGGCGGGCTACCGGTCGCGGACGCGGTGGGACTCGCGTTCGCCGTGTCCGCCTCGTCGTTCTGCCCGCTGCTCGTGCTGGGCATCTGGTGGCGGCGGCTTACCCCGCCGGGGGCGGCTGCGGGCATGCTGGTCGGGGGCGGTTCGGCGTTCGTCGCGGTGGCGGCGACCATGGCGGGCTACCCCGGCACCGGCGCCCTGCACGCCCTGCTCGCCTGGCCCGCGCTCTGGTCGGTGCCGCTCGGGTTCCTGACCATGGTGCTGGTTTCCCTGGCCACGCCCGGGCGGGTACCGGCCGGGACCGCGGCGATCCTGGCCCGATTCCATCTGCCCGAGGAACTGCGGGCGGAGGTGAAGGCATGAGCGGCTTCCTCGCCGGTCTGTGCGTGGCCGTCCTCCCGCTGCTCGCGGCCGGGTTCTGGCTCGGCCGGCGCACCGCGCGCCCCGAGAGCCTCGGCGGACTCGGCACCCCCGTCGAGCACGCCACCTTCCAGACGCTGCACACCGCCTCCCTGGCCGCACCCCCACTGCGTGCCGGGCTCACCGAGGAGACGGCCCGCAAGTCCGCGCGCCGGCTGCGCAGCCTGCTCGGTACCGACGCGCTGTGCCTCACCGACCGCGAGGCCGTGCTGGCCTGGGACGGCGCGGGGGAGCACCATCGCGAGGAGGTACTGGAGCGGCTCGCCGGTCCGCTGGACTCCGGCCGTGGCGAGGCCTTCCGCCTCCGGTGCGACGAGCCGGACTGCCCACTGCGCTGGGCCGTCGTCGCCCCGCTCACCGTCGACGACCGGGTGTACGGCGCGCTGGTGGCCTGCGCGCCCCGCGAATCCGCCGTCCTGGTCCGCGCCGCCGGCGAGGTCGCCCGCTGGGTCTCCGTGCAACTGGAGCTGGCGGACCTCGACCAGTCCCGTACCCGGCTCATCGAGGCCGAGATCAAGGCCCTGCGCGCCCAGATCTCCCCGCACTTCATCTTCAACTCGCTCGCCGTGATCGCCTCGTTCGTGCGCACCGACCCCGAACGCGCCCGCGAACTCCTCCTGGAGTTCGCCGACTTCACCCGCTACTCGTTCCGCAGGCACGGCGACTTCACCACGCTCGCCGACGAACTCCACGCCATCGACCACTACTTGGCGCTCGTCCGGGCCCGCTTCGGCGAACGCCTCTCGGTCACCCTGCAGATCGCGCCCGAGGTGCTCCCCGTCGCCCTGCCCTTCCTCTGCCTTCAGCCGCTGGTCGAGAACGCCGTCAAGCACGGTCTGGAAGGCACCACCGACAAACGGCACATCAGCATCACCGCGCAGGACGCGGGCGCCGAGGCACTGGTCGTCATCGAGGACGACGGCGCCGGAATGGACCCCGAACTGCTGCGCCGCATTCTCGCCGGTGAGGTGAGCCCGTCGGGCGGTATCGGCCTGTCCAACGTGGACGACCGGCTGCGCCAGGTCTACGGCGACGACCACGGCCTCGTCATCGAGACCGCGGTGGGAGCGGGCATGAAGATCACCGCCCGGGTGCCGAAGTACCAGCCGGGAGTGCACTCGGCGGGACGGCTGCCCCGGCAGTGAGCGTCAGGTGTTGCGGGAGAGCACCATGCCGAGCGTGATCAGGCCGAGCAGGACCCAGCCGAACCACAGCCAGCCACTGCTGCCGAGCGCCACCGTGTAGGCCGTCACCACGACGAGCCCACCCACGGTGAGCACCCCCATCGTCTTCGTGGAACCGGGCATCGCAACACCCTCCTCAAGGTTCGTCCTTTCCCATGGTGCCCCCGTTCTGCTTGCGTACGGTGCACACGACCAGATGAGTTCCGGACGTCCACGCGCCCTTGCCCGTCCACGAGGCGGCCTCGTAGCGCGCAGGGGCGTAGCCGTAGTCCTTCGGCGGCACATTCCGTGCGCACGCCGCGTCCGACAGGCTCTTCGCCTCGGTGAGGGTGGTGGCCCGGCTCAGCCGGGTGAAGCCGAGCACCTGCTGATCGTGCGTCCCGGAGCAGGAGACCAGCCGCGCGACCCGCAGCGACGGCGCGTCCAGGCAGTCCCGTTTCTGCATGTTGGCCGTGTCGACGAACGGCATGCCCGGCTTGCGGTGGTCCCCGAGCGGCCCGTACACCGGCCCGTGCGCGCCCAGCACCAGACAGGCGGTGCGCCGCCCGGCCGCCTCGAAGCCCGCCGGGGTCGGGACCACGGCGTAACTGCGGACGTCCGCGAGCCTCTCGCGGATCTCCTGCGTGCGCTGCTCGCACTCGGTGGGCCCGAGCCGACGCGCCTCGTCGGCGGAGGCACTCTGGACAACCGCCATGACCTGCCCGTCCGGGGTCTTCTCCGCGCAGGTCGGGTCCACGGTCAGCCGCGGGGTGCCGCCCTGGAAGGGGTGCCCGGACCAGTCGGCGACGACGCAGTCCCCGTCCTTGAGGGGCCGGGCGAGGGTGACGGCGTCCCCGTACGGTTTCGCCGTGCCGCCGGAGGAGCGGTGCGCCATGGCGTACCAGACGCCGCCCAGGGCGAGGAGCAGCCCCAGGGCGCAGGCGGCGACGGCGCGCAGGATGTGCGAGCGCCGCGGATGACGCTCGTCGGCGCTGAGCGGCGGCCGGCCGAAACCCGTTGCTGCCGGGCCTGCGAGGACGTCCTGTCCGTGCGCCGGGGAGGACACGACCGGGGCCGCGGGCTGGGCCCAGGCGCCGGGCGTGGTCTCCGCGGCGGGGGGCGTCTCCCGGGGTCCGCCGTGTCCGGTGGCGGTGCCGAATCCGTTCGCCGTCCGCAGAAGGGAGGTCTCCGTCGCTTCCCCGGGCCGCTCCCAGGGCGGCTGCGACCCCAGGTCCACCCGGGTCCGAGGGTGCGACTGCGGGATGACGATCGCCGCCAGCGCGGCCGCGGTGTCCGCCGCCGTGATCCGCAGTGACGGGTCCTTGACCAGCAGGGCGGCCAGCAGCGGCTCCAGCGCCCCGGCCCGCTCCATGGGCCGCGGCTCCTCCAGCACCACCGCGGTGACCTCGGCGAGATGCGTGTCCCGTTCGAAGGGACCGCACCCTTCCACCGCGAAGTACAGCGTGCACCCCAGCGAGAACAGGTCCGCCGCCGCGGTCGGCGGTCCGCCCCTTGCGCGCTCCGGCGCCAGATAGCCCGACGTGCCGACCAGGGCGGACGTCAGCGTGTACCGGGTCTCGCCCGTGTCCGGCTGTACCGAGATGCCGTAGTCGGTGAGCAGGACCCGGGCGTACGGTGCCCCCGTGCGGTCCGGGGCCAGCAGGATATTCGCCGGTTTCACGTCCCGGTGCATGACACCCCGCTCGTGCCCGGCGGTGAGCGCGTCCAGCACGGCCAGGCCGATGCGGGCGCACTCGGCGGGGGCGAGGGGGCCGCGCCCGCGCACCAGGTCGCGCAGGTCGAGAGCGCCCGCCACATACTCCATGACGATCCACGGCAGGCCCTCGGCCTCCAGCACGTCGTGCACGGTCACCACGTGCGGATGACCGCGCAGCCCTGCGGCGTGCCGGGCCTCGGCGCGGGCGCGGGCCACCCGGGCGGTCCGTTCCTCCGCCGCCTCGGCGGGATCGCGGAACACGATTTCCTTGAGGGCGACCTCGCAGTCCAGCCGCTGGTCATGGGCGAGCCAGACATGGCCCATGGCGCCACTGCCGAGCCGGTTCAGCAGCAGGTAGCGGCCGGCGATGACCCGGCCCACTCCCGACTGCGGTGTTCCTGATGCCATCCGGTCGCTCCCCGGTCTAGGTGGTGCCGGTGGTGGGTGAGCCCGTCACGGGTGCACGCGTGACCGGCGGCTCGCTGGTGGCCGGTTTGCCTGTGGCGGGCTTGCTGGTGGCCGGTTTGCCTGTTGCCGGCTTGCTGGTGGCCGGTTCGCCGGTTGCCGGCTTGGTCGTGGCCGGTTTGCCGGTCGCCGGTGCGCTGGTCGCGGGTGCCGACGTCACGGGCGCCGTGGTCACGGGTGCGCGGCTGGTGGCCGGCTTGCTCGTGGGCGGTGAGCCGGTTACGCCGGGTGCCGAACCGGACGCGGGCGGCTTGCTCGTGGGCGGTGAACCGGTCGTCGGAGCACCGCTCGATGTGGGCGGGCGGGAACTCCTGGGCGCCGAGGAGCCGCCCGATGCGGTTCCTCCACCGCTTCCCGAGGGCGACGACGAGCCGCTCGACGCGCTCGACGCCGGCGGGGAGGAGGCCTTTCCGCTGTCGCTCGGCGTGGCGGGAGACGTACCAGTCTTCCCGGGTGTCGTACCGCCCGGCGGCGGGGGAGTGGACGTCCCGCCGTGCGGGCCCCCGCTCGTCCCACTGCCGGTGCCCCCGTTCGACTTGCCCGGGCCGCCCCCGCCCGGTCCGTCCGTCTCGCCGGTGTCCACCGACAGCGTCACGTACTGCCCGAAGGCCAGTTTCGTGCCCGGCCCGGGGTCCGAGCCCGTGACCGCGGCCTCGTCGGGCGGTGCCCCCTGGCCGGCGTAGGCGACCGCGATCCCCTCGTCCGCCAGCCGCTGACTGGCGTCGGCGAACCGCATCCCCGTCAGCTCGGGCACCTTGTGCCGCACCCGGGCGTCGAAGGGTTTGTCATGCCCGCCGGTTGTGCCGACGGGCCGGTCGATCCCACGGTGCGGGTCGTCGACGTCGACGAGTGCGAGCCGGGTCAGTTGCCGCGGCGCGGGCTTGACCGCCACCACGGAGGCACGGTCGTACCCGGCCCATTTCTTGTTGCCCTCCTCGAACTTGACGGAAATCCGTGTGGTGTCGCCCTGGAAGGGGCGCAGCGGATTTCCGCACGAACACTTCACGGTGGGCTGCCCCTGCGCGTCGACCAATACCGCGATTCCGGCCTGGAGCAAAGAGTTGAAGGGGGTGGCTTCGCCCTTCTTGTAGTCGTGGTTCTCAACGAGAGTGTCGTGACGCAGCAGGACGGGTGTGAGCCGGTCCAGATAATCCGGAATCTCCGCCTGCTTAATTCCCTCGACCTGCGCCCAGACCTTGGCCTTCGGGTCGTTCCTCGGGTCGGTGAGGAATTCCTTCAGCCGCTTGACGTCACAGATGGTCGGCTTCCGCGAACCGCCGTAGAGTCCGGGCGTGTTGCCCGCCTGCAGGCCACCGGGCGCCTGCCGGGCCTGGACCGCGGCGTCGTGGCCGAGACCGCTGTGCTCGTCGAAGAACGGTGCGAGCGACGGAACTCCGGCGGCTATGGCCTTCACTGCGAACAAGTGTGCGTTTTTACTGCAGCCGCTGAGGATCAGCGCAGCCACCAGCAGAACGCCGATCCTCCGGACTACTGATTTCCCGGCCCTTTGCATGAATGCGTGAGACGTCATCACCGCTCCCCCCGGCGGTCCCCCTCGCCCTGCCGAGCGGAGGCAGGGCGGCATGCTCCAGATTACCGAATGGGGGAGCATTTCGGGCGACCTGAAAAGAAAGGGAATTCAGCGGTGTGGCAGAACTCAGCGGCCGCGTGCGTTGAGTGAGGCCAGATAGGCGTTGTACGCCTCGAGTTCCTTGTCGCCGTCGCGGTCCGCGGCCCGGTCCTTCCGCCTGGCCTGCCGCTGCTCCGAGCTGTACCACTGGAACAGCAGCGCGAGCAGCACCAGTACGGACGGGACCTCACTGAACGCCCAGGCGATGCCGCCCGCCGAGGTCTGGTCCGACAGGGCGTCGATCCCGAGCGAGGCCGGCGGGTGCTGGTAGGAGCCGACCATCGGCGTGGACGCCATCATCAGTGCGATGCCGAAGAACGCGTGGAACGGCATGCCCGCGAAGAGTTCCAGCATCCGCATCAGATAGCCGGGGCGGTGCGGTCCCGGGTCCACGCCCATGATCGGCCAGAAGAACACCATGCCGACGGCGAGGAAGTGCACCATCATCGCGATGTGCCCGGCCTTGGACTCCATCAGGAAGTCGAAGAGCGGGGTGAAGTACAGCCCGTAGAGGCTCGCGATGAACATCGGGATCGTGAACGCCGGATGCGTGATGATCCGCATGTAGCGGCTGTGCAGCAGCATCAGCAGCAGTTCGCGCGGCCCCTTGCGGCCGCGGCCCGCGGTGGGCAGCGCCCGCAGTGCCAGGGTGATCGGGGCGCCGAGCAGGAGCAGGATGGGGGAGAGCATGCTGATCACCATGTGCTGCACCATGTGCACGCTGAACATGACCATGCCGTAGTCGTTCAGCTTGGTGCACATCACCAGCATCACCGTCAGCACGCCGACGACGTACGCCACGATCCGGCCGACCGGCCACTTGTCCCCACGCCGGACGAGCCGGACCACACCCCACCCGTAGAGCCCGAGACCGGCCAGGCAGGCGACGAGGAAGAACGGGTCCGCCGACCATTCGAGACCTCGCCCCAGCGTGAACGGCGGCAGATCCATGGTCATGCCGTGCCCGCTGTGATCCATCCGCCGGCTCCTGTTTCGTGGGGGTTGTGCGCTGTCTGTCCACAGCTGTCTGTCCGCACCCAGAGTAGAACCGCCCCCGGTCACCGTTGTGACCGGGGGCGGACTCTTCAGTTCCGTACGAGATCAGTCCCGCACTACAGGACGCACTCCGCCTCGGCGTAGCGCTCCTCCGGCACCGTCTTCAGCGTCTGGACGGCCTCCGCCAGCGACACCATCTCGATGTCGGTGCCGCGCAGCGCGGTCATCATGCCGAACTCACCCCGGTGCACGGCCTCCACGGCGTGCCAGCCGAAGCGGGTGGCCAGTACACGGTCGTACGCCGTCGGCGTACCGCCGCGCTGGACGTGCCCGAGGATCACCGGACGGGCCTCCTTGCCGAGCCGCTGCTCCAGCTCCAGGGAGAGCTGCCGGGCGATGCCTGCGAAGCGCTCGTGGCCGTAGATGTCCTTGCCGCCCTCGTCGAAGTCCATGGTGCCCGGCCTGGGCTTGGCGCCCTCGGCGGCCACGACGATCGCGAACCGCTTGCCGGCGTCGAACCGCTCGCCCACCCGGGCGGCCAACTCCTCGATGTCGAAGGGGCGTTCCGGCACGACGATCGCGTGGGCGCCGGCGGCCATGCCGGAGTGCAGCGCGATCCAGCCGGTGTGGCGGCCCATGACCTCCACGATCAGCACCCGCTGGTGCGACTCGGCGGTTGTCTTCAGCCGGTCCAGCGCCTCGGTGGCCACCCCTACGGCGGTGTCGAAGCCGAAGGTGACGTCCGTGACGGCGATGTCGTTGTCGATGGTCTTGGGCACGCCGACGATCGGCAGCCCGTTGTCCGACAGCAGCCGGGCCGCCTTGAGCGTGCCCTCACCGCCGATCGGGATGATCGCGTCGAGACCGAGCTCCTCGACATGGCCCCTGGCCCGCTCCACACCGTCCCGCAGATGCTCGGGCCGGACCCGGGAGGAGCCGAGGATGGTACCGCCGCGAGCGAGAATGCCGCTCACCGCATCGAGGTCGAGCTTGAGGTAGTCGCACTCCAGGAGACCCTTCCAGCCGTCCCGGAAGCCGATGACCTCGTCGCCGTGGTCGACGACGGCGCGGTGCACGACGGACCGGATGACGGCGTTCAGGCCGGGGCAGTCGCCGCCGGACGTGAGGACACCAATGCGCATAGCCCGAAATACCTTCTCAACGTGGGCCGGGGACCGGACCACGCTGTCCGGCTGGATCCCGGCCACCCTACCGGCGTGAGGGGGAGCCTCCGTACTGGGCGTCCGCCTGGTGGACGCGCCCGCACATGTGAGCGGACGGGCCGTCAGGCGGGCCCTGTGAACGACCGTGCTCCCTGCCGCTGGAAGGTTCCTTCAGACCCTCTCGAACGCGGTGGTCACGCAGGCTGCTGAGCCGCCGTGATCCGCTCGTTGCGCAGCGCCTCGTACCAGCGGTCGTCGACCGGCGGCAGCGCGTTGACGTCCAGCGCCAGCTTCAGCAGCATGTCGGCGATCAGCGGGTTGCGCGCGAGGACGGGCCCGTGCATGTACGTGCCGAAGACCGTCCCGTTGTACGCGCCCTCCGTACCGTCGCCCGTGCCGTTGCCCCTGCCGAGCCGGACCTGCGCGAACGGCCGGGCGGTCGGGCCCAGGTGGGTGACGCCCTGGTGGTTCTCGAAGCCGGTGAGCTGGGGCAGGCCCAGCTGCGGGTCGATGTCCGCGAGGACGTCGCCGACGCACCGCTCGCCCTCGCCGCGCACCGAGACCACGTCGATCAGGCCGAGGCCCGGCTCGCGCTGCCCGAGGTCGTTGATGAACTCGTGGCCCAGGATCTGGTACCCGGCGCAGACGGAGAAGACGATCGCGCCGTTCTCCACGGCCCGGTACAGATGGCCGTCACGGCGCAGCCGCTCGGCCGCGAGCCGCTGCGGACGGTCCTCGCCGCCGCCGATCAGGTAGATGTCGCCGGAGGTCGGGATCGGCTGGTCGCTGCGCACGTCGAGCCGGGCCACGTCGAGACCGCGCTGGCGGGCCCGGCGCTCCACGACGAGCGCGTTGCCCTGGTCGCCGTAGGTGCTCAGCAGGTCCGGGTAGATCCACACCAGACGCAGGCTGTTGTCACTCATCGATGATCGTCCTTCGTGGTCAGTTGCCGACGCGGCGGCGCAGGTCCTGGAACGCGGTGTAGTTCGCGATGACCTCGATGCGTCCCGGCGGCGCCTGCTGCACGGCCTGGTCGAGGTTCTCGCAGACCTGGAAGGACTGGTTCGCGACCTCCAGGCGCACGGCGAGGTCCAGCTTCCGGTCGCCGATGACGAAGATCGGGTGGCCGGTCAGCCGCGTGTAGTCGACGTCCCACAGCCACGAGGTGTCGGTGCCGTCCGCGCCGCGCGCGTTCACAGACAGGATCACCGGGGCCGGAGGCGGGTCGATCAGCGAGAAGGTCTCCAGCCAGCCGGCCGGGTTCTTCGCGAGCAGCAGACGCAGGTCGCGGCCCTGGAACTGGACGACGTCATAGCGCCCGGCGACCGCCTGCACCTGGTACATACGCTCCAGGGCGACCTGCGGGGGCACCCCGAAGACGGCCGCGACGGCCGCGGAGCTGGCGGCGTTGGCCTTGTTGGCGCGGCCCGGCAGCTGGAGGTGGATCGGCCAGGCGGAGCCGTGCGGGTCGAGGACGTGGTCACCCGACAGCACCCAGGAGGGGGTCGGCCGGCGGAAGCCGCACTCGCCGCAGTACCAGTCGTCGCCGGGGCGCTGCATCACACCACCGCAGGACGGGCAGGACCAGGCGTCGTCCTTCCACATCTGGCCCGCGGCGACCCAGACCACGTTGGGCGAGGACGAGGCGGCCCACACCACCAGCGGGTCGTCCGCGTTGGCGACGACGACGGCCTTGGAACCGGCCAGACCCTCGCGCCAGTTCTCCGCGAGCATACGGGTCTCCGCGGCGCGGTCGAGCTGGTCGCGGGAGAGGTTGAGCAGCGCGATGCACTTCGGGTCGGTGTCGCGGGCGACCCCGGCGAGGTACTTCTCGTCGACCTCGATGACACCGAACTTGGCGTCCGAGCCGCCGGCCAGTGCCGAGGTGATACCGGCGGGCATGTTGGCGCCGAGCGCGTTCGAGACGACGGGGCCCGCCGCGCGCAGCGCCTCCGCGATCAGCCGGGTGGTCGTGGTCTTGCCGTTGGTCGCCGAGACCAGGACGACGTCCAGATTCTGGGCCAGCCGGGCCAGGAGGTCGGGGTCGAGTTTGAGTGCCACTCGGCCGCCGATCACCGATCCGCTGCCGCGCCCTGCGGCGCGCGATGCCGCAGCGACCGCCTTGCCCGCGGTCACGGCCAGCTTGGCCCGCGGCGTCAGCGGGTCCGAGTTGCCTGCCATCAGTTCTCGATCCTCCTTGCGTACGGCGCCGCGCCCTGTCCCGGCAACGTGTGGCCCTCAGCCTATCGAGATCCATTCACACACCCGAATCGCGGCACCTCCCCGGCGCCCGCGCGACATTGAGGACCGTACCCTGGCCGCCATGCGACACGGTTCCATCCCGGGCGCCCGAGGGCGCGTCCGACCCATCACTCTGCTCGGTGACCGCGTACTGCGAACGCCCTGCAACGAGGTCACCGACTTCGGCCCTGAACTGGCCCGGCTCGTCGAGGACATGTTCGCCACGATGTACGCCGCCCAGGGAGTCGGCCTGGCCGCGAATCAGGTCGGTGAGCCGTGGCGTGTGTTCGTGTACGACTGCGAGGACGACGAGGACGTCCGTCATCTGGGACATGTGGTGAACCCGCGGCTCGTCGAGGCGGACGGTGTGGTGCTCCGCGGACCGGAGGGGTGTTTGTCCCTGCCGGGACTGGAGGCGGGGACGGAGCGGTACGACCATGCGGTCGTCGAGGGGTTCACCGTGGACGGTGAGCCGGTCACGGTGCACGGCACCGGGTGGTTCGCGCGGTGTCTGCAGCACGAGTGTGATCATTTGGACGGCCGGGTGTACGTGGACCGGCTGAGTGGCCGGCGCCACCGTCGGGTGATGCGACAGGTGGCGCGGGCTGCTTGGGGGCGTTGAGCCTGGCGGGCGGCTGCGGGTTCGTCGTGGCTTGCCGCGCCCACGCGGCGGAGCCGCCTGGTGTCACAGCCCCGCGCCCCTGTCGGGGCGCCCCTGGCGGGGAGCTCAGAACCCGGGGCCTCCGATGCGATCCCCGGCGGCAGCCAGCCGCCCCCACAACAGATCCGCCAGACTCCGGACCAACTCCGCCCGCGAGCAGGGCCGTTCCCCCAGCCACCAGTCCCCGGCCGCATGCATCATGCCGACGATGCCGTGGCCCCACACCCGGGCGAGTTGGTGGCTGCCCGGGCCGAGGTCCAGGCGCTCCTCGATGACCTGGGCCAGCTCCTCGCCCATGCGCCGCAACACCGGGATGGAGTGCCGGCCCGTGTCGAAGCCCTGGTCGTTCTGCGAGCCGCCCTCGGCCGGATGCATCAGGAAGCGATACACCTGCGGTCGTGCCTCGATCGCCGCCAGGTAGGTGTCCAGCGTGGACTCCACCCGCTCCCGCCGGTCGGCCGGGGCGTCCAGCGCCGCCCGCAGAGAGTCCAGCAACGCGTCCGTGTGGCGTTTGGCGAGCGCCGCGTACAGCCCGCCCTTGTCGCCGAAGTGGCGATAGAGGATCGGCTTGGTGATGCCGGCCTCGGCGGCGATGGCGTTCATCGAGGCCCCGGGGCCGTCGCGCAGCACCACCCGGTCGGCGGCCTCCAGCAGCTCTCGCCGTCGGCGGTCGGCGGACCGCTGCTGATCGGTCCGCTGCGTGGTGTCCATGATCTCTCCCCACCCGTGCTGTATCGGTGACGCCTGCGCAAACTAACACTGAAAGGCAGGTCAGTATCGAACGAGCTGCCGACCACCGGCTGAAGCCCTTCCGCTCCGGCCCGGGAGTTGACTTTCCTACTGGTGAGTAACAGACTGCTGTTACCGCAAGTAACACGCTAGCGCAGTGCTGGAGGGGACATGGCCGGGTTCACCATGGAGCTCAACGACGAACAGAAGGAGGTCCGGGACTGGCTGCACGGCTTCGCCGCCGATGTGATCCGTCCCGCGGCCGCCGAATGGGACGAGCGTGAGGAGACTCCCTGGCCGGTCATCCAGGAGGCCGCCAAGGTCGGCATCTACTCCCTCGACTTCTACGCCCAGCAGTACTTCGACCCCACCGGACTCGGCATCCCCATGGCCATGGAGGAGCTGTTCTGGGGGGACGCGGGCATCGCACTGTCCATAGTCGGCACCGGCCTCGCCGCTGTGGGCGTCCTCGCCAACGGCACCGAGGAACAGATCGGCACCTGGATCCCCCAGATGTACGGCGACACCAACGATGTCAAGGTGGCGGCCTTCTGCTCCTCCGAGCCGGACGCGGGTTCGGACGTCGCCTCGATGCGTACGCGGGCCGTGTACGACGAGGCCAAGGACGAGTGGGTGATCAACGGCACCAAGACCTGGGCGACCAACGGCGGCATCGCCAACGTCCACGTCGTGGTCGCGGTCGTCGACCCGGAGCTCGGCTCGAAGGGCCATGCCTCCTTCATCGTCCCGCCGAACACGCCGGGCCTCGCCCAGGGCCAGAAGTTCAAGAAGCACGGCATCCGCGCCTCGCACACCGCCGAGGTGATCCTTGACAACGTCCGCGTCCCCGGCTCCTGCCTGCTCGGCGGCAAGGAGAAGCTGGACGAGCGACTCGCCCGCGCCCGGGAGAAGGCGAAGGCGGTGGGCGAGCGCCTGAAGAACGCGGCCATGGCAACGTTCGAGGCGTCCCGTCCGGCCGTGGGCGCGATGGCCGTGGGCACCGCCAGGGCCGCGTACGAGGTGGCCCTCGACTACGCGAAGACGCGGGAGCAGTTCGGGCGGCCGATCATCGACAACCAGGGTGTCGCCTTCCAGCTCGCGGACATGCGGACGCAGATCGACGCGGCCCGGCTGCTCGTGTGGCGGGCCTCGTGGATGGCGATCAGCGGCAAGCCGTTCACCGCGGCCGAGGGTTCCATGTCGAAGCTGTTCGCGAGCGAGACGGCCAAGAAGGTCACCGCCCAGGCGATACAGATCCTGGGGGGCAACGGATACACCCGGGAGTACCCGGTGGAGCGGATGCATCGCGATGCCGCGATCTACACGATCTTCGAGGGTACGAGTGAGGTTCAGCGGTTGGTGATCGCGCGGACGCTGTCGGGAATGCCGATCCGGTAGCGCCGTGGGGGTGTCTCCGCGATGCGGGCTGCTGGTCGTCTGTGGCTGGTCGCGCAGTTCCCCGCGCCCCTTCGGGCGCGCTCCCGCTCACCGGTGTTTCAGAGGCGTGAGTTGTTCGATGTCATAGCGCCTCCGCAGCTCCTCGATCGCCGCGTGGTCCGGCGGGCCCCCGTTGCCGAGGATCTCCAGCAGTTCCTCGAAGTACCGTTCGTGATCGGGCGGCGGTGACGCCTGGAAGAACATCTTCGCCGGGGCCTGCGTGGGGTTCGCGAAGGCGTGCGGGCAGCCGGGCGGTACGACGATGACCGTGCCCGGCGTCGCTCGTACCACTCGGCTGCCCGACCTGGACTCCCACCTCTGCCAGTGGTCGGGGGTCCGTACCCGCGGCTCGAAGGCGAGCACGTCCAGCTCGCCATCGAGCACATAGAACAACTCCTCGCTGCGCGTGTGCACATGTGCGCCGACGTCGAAGCCCGGCGGCACGATCACCTCGAACGTGGATGCCATGCGGGAGTGCGAGCCGGTCACCTTGAACGTCACGTGCTGGGCCGGCGTCCGGACGACACGTCCGTGTCCCGGCGGGACGAGCAGCCCCTCGATGACCGCCGGCCCATCGGCCGCAGGCTCCTCTTCGGCCGCCACCACCCTCTCGGTCGTCGTCATCAGCCACTCACCACGCCACGGGCAGGGCCTCGGGCCCGCGGATCAACGCGCCCTTCTTGAACGGCACCTGGTCCGGGGGCACTGCCAGCCGCAGTCCCGGCAGCCGGTCCAGCAGGGCATCCACCAGCAGTTCGGACTCCAGCCTCGCCAGCATTCCGCCCGGGCAGTAGTGCGGGCCGAAGCCGAACGCCACATGGGGGTTGGGGTTGCGCGTGAGGTCGATCGTCCCTGGGTCCGGGAAGACGTCCGGGTCGCGGTTTGCGGCCAGATACGACACGTACACCGGGTCACCCGCCCGGATCCGTACGCCTCTGATCTCCACGTCCTCCATCGCGATCCGGGACAGTCCCACCGCGCTGCGGTGCGGGATGTAGCGCAGCAGCTCGTCGATGGCCTGGGGCCGGATCTCCGGCTCGGCCCGCAGCCGTTCGGCCAGGTCCGGGCGGGTCAGCAGGATGTAGAACATCTGCCCGCTGTTGTTGGTGACCGCCTCTCCGCCGATCTGGAGGAGCACGGCGAGGCCCACGGCCTCGTCCAGGGTGATCTCCTTCCGGCCGACGGCGGTGCCGAGCAGCGAGGCGACGTCCTCGCCACTGCCGCCCACGCGGACGCCGATGAGGTCGGCGAAGTACGCGCTCATCTCGTCCTTGGCCTTCTCGCTGACCTTCGCACCGTGCGAGGAGGACAGGATGAGCTGGGTCCAGGTGTGCATGTCCTGCCGGTCGGCGGCAGGGACCCCCATCAGCTCGCAGATCACGGCGATCGGGAAGGGCGTGAGGACCGCCGCGGTCAGGTCGGCGGGCGGCCCGTCCTGCAGCAGCTCGTCGACCAGTTCGTCGAGCATCCGCCGTGATCTCTCGCGTACCCGCTCGACGCCGCCCGCAGTGAAGGCCGCGGCGACCGAGCGGCGCAGCCGGGTGTGGTCGGGCGGGTCGAGGAAGCCGACCGCGCCCCGCTGCGGGATGAAGTGCGGAGCGAGCCGGGTGACCTGCTGGTCCATCACCGCCTCTCGGCTGAAGCGGGGGTCGTTCGTGACCATGCGCACGTCGTCGTGGCGGGTCACGAGCCAGGCCCAGCCCTCGCCGTTGGGCAGCTTGATCCGGGTGACCGGACCCTCGTGCATCAGCTCGGTCAGCACCGGGTCGAAGTCCACGCCGGTCAGGTCGAGGGCCGGCCACTCACGGACCGGCGGCATGGCCTCGGTGATCGTCTCTTCGGTCATCTCTCACTGCTTTCCGTTCTCGGAGATGTGCCAGCGGCCCAGGGACATCTCCGCGGTGATGCCGGGCCCGAAACCGGCCAGCAGCCCGCGCGCCGTGTGTTCGGCGCCACCGGCCTCGAAGAGCCGGCGCAGCGCGTCCAGGACGACGGCGCTCGCGATGTTGCCGTACTCCGTGAGCGTGGCCCGGCTGAACCGGAAGGCCTCCGGCGGCACATCGAGGAACTTGCTCAGGTCGTCCAGGATCCGCGGGCCGCCTGCGTGGACTATGTAGAAGTCCAGGTCGGAGGCGTCCCAGCCGTGCTGCCCGGCCAGTTCCTGGAGCGCCGGGGCGAGCGGTTCCATCGTGGTCGGCACCCGCTTGTCCAGGAGGAAGTGGAATCCGGTCGCCCGGACGTCGTACGCGATCCATTCCTCGGTCTTGGGGATCAGATACGAGCCGTTGCGTTCCAGCTTGACGCCGGTGCCGCCGCTGCCGCGGACGACCGCGGCCGCGACGCCGTCGCCGAACAGGCCGTTGGACAGCAGCGAGCCGACGCCCAGGTCGGTGGGCTGGTAGCACAGTGAGCAGAACTCGCAGGCCACGATGAGCGCGTTGGCGTCCGGGTACGCCGTACAGAAGTCGTGCGCCCGGTTGATGGCCGCGCCGCCCGCTGCGCACCCCAGCTGGGCTATGGGCAGTTGCCGGGTGTCGGTGCTGAAGTCCATCGTATTGATCAGCCACGCGGTCAGTGAGGGCATCATGAACCCGGTGCACGACACGTAGATGATCACGTCGATGTCGGTGGTGAGCAGCTCGGCGTCGTCCAGGGCCCGCTGGACCACCGCGGGGACACGGGCCTTCGCCTCGGCCTCGTAGAGGTTGTTGCGGTCCTCGAAGCCCGGGTGCTTCAACGTCTCCTCGATGGGCTGCACGATGTGCCGGGTACGGACGCCGGTGTTCTCGATCAGTCGCAGCGCCAGCGGAAGTTGGGGGTGGTCCGGGTGGCGGGAGCGCGCCAGTTCGAGCGTCTCCTCCATCGTGATCACGTGTTCCGGAACGTCGACCGCGGGTCTGCACAGAGTGGCCATGGAGTGCGCCTTCTTTCGCCTTTGGCGGGGGCTCTTCGTCCCCCGGCGGAAGGGGGTTCACCCATATGAGGGCGTTCACCCACGATCACCCGGCGGCGCGGGGATATCGCGCCGGATTACTCCACTCCAGCGAGCGACGGAGAGTGAGATCATGGACGCGAAAGGTAATGTTCCCTGGGCTGGAGCTGGAGGAGCGCCGATGACGCGGACGGCCAGGGAGCTGCTGGAGGCGACCGTCGGGAGGGCGGCCCCCGACCCCCGTGCCAACCGGCTGCTTCCGCTGATCGCCCGGGGCGCGGCCCGGCCGGACACCCTCGCGGCCCTCGCCCTCGAACAGCGTCATGTGATCGCCTCGGACCGCCGGGCGTTCCGGCATCTGGCGGAGCGGTCCCGCGGCGAGCCGGCAGCCGAGGCGTTCTTCACTCTGCTTACGGAGGGCGAAGCCGTGGCCCATGATCGTCTGGCCGCGTACGCCGCCCTGTGCGGCGCGGACGCGGCCCGGGAGGCCGCATACGAGCCCCTGGCGGACTGCCAGGCCTACCCCGCGTATGTGGCCTGGCTGGCCCTGAACGCGGAACCGGCCGATGTCGTCCTGGCCCTGAGCGCCAACTTCGCGACCTGGGGCGGCTACTGCGCGACGATCGCGCAGGCGCTGCGCCGCCACTACGACTTCGACGACGAGGCCTGCGGCTTCTTCGACTTCTTCGCGGAGCCGACGCCGGAGCTGGAGCAGCGGGCCTTGACTGCCGTACAGGCGGGACTCGACGCGGGCCGGGTCTCCGAGGACGCGGTCCAGCGGTACGCGCGCCTGCTGGGGGCCTACGAGGCCAGGTTCTGGCACGCCCTCTGGGAGCTGGACCAGCGGGTGGTGTGAGCCGGAGTCAGCCGCTGCGCGCCCCGCTGCTGTGTGCAATGCACGCCACGTCGATGCGATCGGCGAGCTTCGCGAGTTCGATGGTCAGCGCCGCCACCGTGTCCTCGTCGAGCCCCTCCTCGCCGGCCTCCACAAGCCGCAGCCACCGGCCGCCCAGCGTGCGCAGCAGCTTGCTGACCTCCGCGGCCGCCACCTGCAACGTGCCGCGGTCGTCGACGATCAGAGGCAGGGTCACTTCGCGGTTCACACCGAGGATCGTAACCGCGGAACTCTCACGCCCCGTGCCATACGGTGGTGATGTTGCAGAACTCGCGGATTCCGTGCCCGGACAGCTCGCGGCCGTAACCGGAGCGCTTCACCCCACCGAACGGGAACGCGGGATGCGATGCCGTCATCCCGTTGACGTACACGCTGCCCGCCTCCAGATCCCGTACGAGGCGGTCGACCTCGAGACCGTTGTGCGTCCATACGTTCGAACTCAGTCCGAACGGGGAGTCGTTCGCGATCTCCACCGCCTCGTCGAGGTCCGCCGCCCGATAGAGCGTGGCCACCGGGCCGAACGCCTCCTCGCGGTGGATGCGCATCCGAGCGGTGATGTCGGCGAGGACGGTCGGCGGGTAGTACCAGCCGGGCCGGTCGGGCCGCTCGCCGCCGCACAGCACCGTCGCGCCGCCCTCGACCGCGTCGTCGACAAGTTCCTCCAGGTCGGCGCGGCCCTTCTCGCTGGAGAGTGGCCCGATCTCGGTCTCCTCCTCCATCGGGTCGCCGATCTTCAGCGCCTTCATGCCGGCCGTGAACCGCTCGGCGAACGCGTCGTAGACGTCCGTGTGCACGATGAACCGTTTCGCGGCGATACACGACTGCCCGTTGTTCTGCACTCGTGCCGTCACTGCGACCGCGGCGGCCCGGTCGAGGTCCGCCGACGGCATGACGACATACGGGTCGCTGCCGCCCAGCTCCAGGACCGTCTTCTTGACCTCGTCCCCGGCGACCGAGGCGACGGCCCGGCCGGCCGGCTCGCTCCCGGTGAGCGTGGCGGCCTTGATCCGCGGATCGCGCAGGACCTGCTCGACCGTGCCGGTGCCGATGAGCAGGGTCTGGAAGCAGCCCTCGGCGAAGCCCGCCCGGCGGAAGAGGTCCTCCAGGTAGAGCGCGGTCTGCGGGACGTTCGAGGCGTGCTTGAGCAGCCCCACATTGCCCGCCATCAGCGCGGGCGCGGCGAACCGGATCACCTGCCACAGCGGGAAGTTCCACGGCATCACGGCGAGCACCGGACCCAGCGGCCGGTAGCGCACGATCACACGGTCGGCCCCCGAGTCCTTCACGTCGTACTCGGCCGGCTCCTCGTCGGCGAGCAGTTCCTCCGCGTGCTCCGCGTACCAGCGCATCGCCTTGGCGCACTTCGCGGCCTCCGCGCGGGCCTGCTTGATCGGCTTGCCCATCTCGGTGGTCATCACCCGGGCGATGTCCTGCTGGTCCTCGTCGAGCAGCTCGGCCGCCCTGCGCATGCGCAGCGCCCGTTCGGCGAACGTGGTCGTGCGATGGGTACGGAACGCGGTGTCGGCGGCGGCGAGCCTGCGCTCGAGCTCCTCGGCGCCCAGTGCGTCGTATGTCTCGAGCGTCTCGCCGGTCGCCGGGTTCACGGTCGCGATGGGCATGGCTGACCTCCTGGAGCAGGCTCTGCTTCGACCTTCCCGCGCACCGGTGGTGACCGCAACGCGGGTCTCAGTCCGAGTGCTCCACGAGCCGGCCGAGAAACTCCGCCTGCCCCTTCACGATCACGTTCCGTGCCCGGTCGAGGCCGAACCACTCCACGCGGTCCAGCTCGGGGAACTCCTGGACGCGCCCCGACTTCGGCGGCCACTCCATCGTGAAGGTGCCCGGCTCGATCGTCGCCGGGTCGAGGTCGGCCTCGACCGCCCAGGCCGTGACGATCTTGCCGCCCGCCTGCCGCACCTCGCCGAGCGGGACGGCTTCCCCGTCGGGCGGCGGCAGCCCCAGCTCCTCCTGGAACTCGCGGCGCGCGGCGTCCCAGGCCGGCTCGTCGGGCTCGTACTCGCCCTTGGGTACGGTCCACGCGCCGGCGTCGCGCCGGGCGAAGAACGGGCCGCCCATATGGCCGAGCAGGACTTCCACGCCGTGCTCAGTGTGCCGGAACAGCAGCAGACCGGCGCTGCGCCTCTCCCGCCCGCTCATGGCGCCACCTGGGGGTGCGCCGCCAGCAGCGTGTCCACGGTGTCGGCCTCCTCCGGTCGTTTGTCCTCGCGGTAGCGCACGACCCGGGCGAAGCGCAGGGTGACGCCGGCCGGGTAGCGGGTGGACCTCTGCAGCCCGTCGTACGCGATCTCGACCACGAGCTCGGGGCGGACGGTCACCACCCAGCCGTTGTCGTCGACGGCCAGCTCCTTCAGCCGCTCGGTCTGCCAGCTGAGCATCGCGTCCGTCATGCCCTTGAACGTCTTGCCGAGCATCGCGAAGGAGCCGTCCGGGGTGCGGGCGCCGAGGTGCAGATTGGAGAGCTTGCCGGTACGTCGGCCATGGCCCCACTCGGCGGCCAGCACCACCAGGTCGAGGGTGTGCACGGGCTTGACCTTGAGCCAGGAGGCGCCGCGCCGGCCCGCGCCGTAGGGGGCGTCGAGGGCCTTGACCACCACGCCTTCGTGGCCGCGCTGCAAGGTTTCTGCGAGGAACACCTCCGCGGCGGCCACGTCCTCGGGCCCCCGTACCAGCGTGCGCCGCACCCGCATCGGTGCGGGTACGAGCCGGGCCAGCTCGGCGTGACGGTCCGTGAACGGCAGGTCCAGCAGGTCCCGGCCGTCCACGGACAGCGCGTCGAAGAAGACGGGGGAGACGGGGACGGCCGCGGCAGCCGTCGCCACGTCCACCCGGGAGCCGACGCGCCCGGCGGTCTCCTGGAAGGAGCGCGGTCGGCCGTCCTCGTCGAAGGAGATGACCTCGCCGTCCAGGATGAACCGCTCGCCCTGCAACTCCAGGGCGGCCGAGGTCAGTTCCGGCAGACGGTCGGTGATGTCGTCCAGGGTGCGGGTGTGGATCCGTACGTCGTTCCCGTCGCGGTGGACCTGGACGCGGATACCGTCGAGCTTCTCCTCGACGGCACACGCGCCCAGTTTCCCGACGGCCTCGGCGACCGAGGACGCGGTCTGCGCGAGCATCGGCAGGACCGGGCGGCCGACCGTGAGCCGGAACCTGTCGAGGGCCGCCGGACCGTCGGCGAGCAGGGCCCGGGCCACGGTCTGGAGCGAGCCTGCGAGCATGACGGCCCGCCGTACGTCCGCCGGGGGAGTCCCCGTCGCTTCTGCCAGCCCCTCGGCGGCGAGGGCGTCGAGCGCTCCCTGCCGTACCTCGCCGGTGAGCAGACCGAGCAGGAACCGCTGCTCGTCCGCGGTGGCTGCCGCCAGCAACTCGCCGACCAGCCGCTTGCGTTCGGCCTGTGAGCCGGGGCCGGTGACCGCGCCGATCCGCGTCAGCCGGGTGTCCACGTCCCGGACGGTGAGCGTGGGTTCCACGGCGGGCGGGACCTGCTGGTTCAGGAGTTTCCACCCGATGCCGAGCCGCCCCTGCGGCAGGCGCCCCGCCAGATACGGAATGACGATCGGCACGTCGTCCGCGTCGGCGTCCCGGAACAGCTCGCCGAGCAGCGCGATCTTCCGGGACCGCGCCGAGGTGGCGGCGACCTCCTGGGACACACGGGCGAGCCGGGTCAGCAGCATGCAGCCATGGTGCACCGGAGCCCGCTGGGCCACACCCTTTCGGCCGCCAGGGGCGCCCTCCGGCCGGTCGTGACGGACGCGACTGTTCCCTGATCGGCAAGCGACCGCTTAGTATGCGGCAGACGCCGGTCGGACGACGCAGTCAGGTGGAGGCCCCCCATGCAGGCATGGCAAGTGCACGAGAACGGTGAGCCGAGCGAGGTGATGCGGCTCGAGCAGGTGGAGCGCCCCACGCCCGACGACGGCCAGGTCCTGCTCAGGGTGCGGGCCGCGAACATCAACTTCCCGGACGCACTGCTGTGCCGCGGCCAGTACCAGGTCAGGCCCCCGCTGCCGTTCACGCCGGGCGTGGAGATCTGCGGCGAGACCGAGGACGGACGACGGGTGATCGCCAATCCGGCACTGCCGTACGGCGGTTTCGCCGAGTACGCCGTCGCCGACGCCGCGGCCGTCCTGCCCGCGCCGGACTCGCTGGACGATGCCGAGGCCGCCGCCCTGCACATCGGCTACCAGACCGGCTGGTTCGGTCTGCACCGCCGGGCCGGTCTTCAGGCCGGGGAGACCCTGCTCGTCCACGCTGCCGCCGGAGGGGTCGGCAGCGCGGCCGTGCAGCTCGGCAAGGCCGCGGGAGCCACCGTCATCGGCGTCGTCGGCGGGGCCGACAAGGCCGCCGTGGCGCGGGAGCTGGGGTGCGACGTCGTGATCGACCGGCGCACCGAGGACGTCATCGCCGCCGTGAAGGAGGCCACCGGCGGCCGGGGCGCCGATGTCATCTACGACCCGGTGGGCGGCGAGGCCTACGCGCAGTCCGCGAAGGTCGTCGCCTTCGAGGGCCGGATCGTCGTCGTGGGCTTCGCCAGCGGGTCCATTCCCAGCCCGGCGCTCAACCACGCCCTCGTCAAGAACTACTCGATCCTGGGCCTGCACTGGGGCCTGTACAACACCAAGAACCCGAAGCTGATCCAGCACTGCCACGAGCAGCTCACCGAACTGGCCGCCCGGGGCGCCATCAAGCCCCTCGTGAGCGAGCGCGTGCCGCTCGGCGGGGCCGCGGCCGCCGTGCAGCGCGTCGCCGACGGTGTGACCACCGGCCGGGTCGCCGTCGTACTGGAGAACGGAGCCGCCGCATGACCGACGCCGCCGAACTGCGCGACCGCACCCGGGAGTTGCTCGCCGCGCACCCGCCCGCCACCACCGACCGCCTCGACTTCCTCAGGGCCCGTTTCGACGCAGGCCTCGCCTGGGTGCACTACCCGGAGGGTCTCGGCGGCCTCGGCGCCCCGCGCTCGCTCCAGGCGGTCGTGGACGCCGAACTGGAGGCCGCGGGCGCTCCCGACAACGACCCGCGGCGCATCGGCATCGGCCTCGGCATGGCCGCGCCGACGATCCTCCGCTATGGCACCGAGGAGCAGAAGCAGCGCTTCCTCAAGCCCCTGTGGGTGGGCGAGGAGGTGTGGTGCCAGCTGTTCAGCGAGCCGGGTGCCGGATCGGACCTCGCGGCGCTCGGCACCCGGGCCGTGCGCGAGGGCGACGGGTGGGTGGTCAACGGGCAGAAGGTGTGGACCTCCAGCGCCCATCTGGCGCGCTGGGCCATCCTCATCGCCCGTACCGATCCGGACGTCCCCAAGCACCAGGGCATCACGTACTTCATCTGCGACATGACCGACCCCGGCGTCGAGGTCCGGCCGCTGCGGCAGGTCACCGGTGAGGCCGAGTTCAACGAGGTCTTCCTCACCGACGTGCGTATCCCCGACTCCCGCCGCCTCGGCGAGGTCGGCGACGGCTGGCGGGTCGCGCAGACCACGCTCAACAACGAACGCGTCGCCATCGGCGGCATGCGGCTGCCCCGCGAGGGCGGCATGATCGGCCCGGTCGTGAAGACCTGGCGTGAGCGCCCCGAACTGCGCACGCACGACCTGCACCAGCGGGTGCTGAAGCTGTGGGTCGAGGCAGAGGTCGTCCGGCTCACCGGCGAGCGGCTGCGCCAGCAGCTCGTCGCGGGCCAGCCAGGCCCCGAGGGCTCCGGCATGAAGCTCGCCTTCGCCCGCCTCAACCAGGAGATCAGCGGACTGGAGGTCGAACTCCTCGGCGAAGAGGGCCTGTTGTACGACGACTGGACCATGCGCCGCCCGGAACTGGTGGACTTCACCGGGCGTGAGGCCGGCTACCGCTACCTCCGCTCCAAGGGCAACAGCATCGAGGGCGGGACCAGCGAGGTCCTGCTGAACATCGTCGCCGAGCGCGTCCTCGGCCTGCCCGCCGAGCCGCGCACCGACAAGGACGTCGCGTGGAAGGACCTGTCCCGATGAAGCCACAGCCGAAGCAGCCGGATCTGCTCTACTCCGAGGAGGAAGAGGCGCTGCGCTCCGCCGTGCGCGACCTCCTCGCCGACCACTGCGACCCGGCCGGCGTCCTTGGGCGTATCGAGACGGACGCCGTGCACGACCGCTCGCTGTGGAAGGCGCTCGCGGAGAACATGGGCCTCGCCGGGCTCCTCGTGCCGGAGTCCCTGGGCGGCCAGGGCGCCTCGCACCGCGAGGCCGCGGTCGTCCTGGAGGAACTGGGGCGCGCGGTCGCTCCGGTGCCGTACCTCACGAGCGCCGTGGTGGCGACCGAGGCGCTGCTCGCCTGCGAGAGCGACGAGGCCGCGAAGCTGCTGACGGAGCTGGCGTCCGGGCGGACCGTGGGCGCGCTCGCGGTCGGCCTGTCCGTGCGGCCCGGCGCCGCCCATGCCGTCGTACGCCACGAAGACGGCACCCTGCACGGAGAGCTGACCGCCGTGGCGGACGCGGCCGTCGCCGATGTGCTGCTGGTTCCGGCGGAGGACGGCTGCCTGTACGCGGTGGACGCGAACGCCGTGACCGTCACCCCGCAGGTCTCCCTGGACCTCACCCGGCCGGTCGCCACGGTCACCCTCGACGGTGCGGCCGGCCGCCGCCTCACGGACGACGCGCCGGCCGCCCTGCGACGGGCCCTGCGCGCCGGAGCCGGACTGCTCGCCTCCGAACAGCTCGGCGTGGCCGACTGGTGCCTGACGGAGACCGTGCGCTATCTGAAGGAACGCAAGCAGTTCAACCGGCCCGTCGGCGGGTTCCAGGCCCTCAAGCACCGGCTCGCACAGCTGTGGCTGGAGGTCGTGAACCTGCGGGCTGCCGCGCGGAACGCCGCCGACGCGCTCGCCACGGGCAGCGAGGACGCCGACATCGCGGTCGCCGTCGCCGAGGCCTACGCGGCACCCGTCGCCGTCCACGCCGCCGAGGAGGCCCTCCAGCTGCACGGCGGGATCGGTATGACCTGGGAGCACCCGGTCCATCTGTATCTGAAGCGGGCGAAGGCGGATTCGATCGCCTACGGCACCGCCGGCGGCCATCGCGAGACACTGGCCGAACTGGTCGACCTGCAACCGCCGCTGTAACACCACATCCGAGAAGGTCCGCCCCCGCAAGGGGCGGACCTTTTCCATGTCCGGTCGTCCGGCAAGTTGAACGAGTGGCGGCAGTCCGGCCAACTCCCCGCGCCCCAGCTCTACTTGGGCCCCGATGCGGCGCATACTCCCTGAGGTCCCGTACGGCCCTTCAAGGGAGGAAGAGCATGGCCCGCACCACCCGTCGCAGAGCCCTCACCACCCTCGGCGCCGCACTCGCAAGCTCGGTCGTCCTGCCCTCATCGCGCGCGTGGGCGGGCGAGGACAAGCGCGGCCCGCGCCCGCTGTGGCGTGCCCACGCGCACAACGACTACGAGCACCCGCGGCCCCTCTTCGACGCCCTCGACCACCGCTTCGGCAGTGTCGAAGCCGACATCTACCTGGTCGGCGACCAGCTCCTCGTCGCCCACGACCCCGTGGAACTCGACCCGAAACGCACCCTGGAATCCCTCTATCTCGATCCGCTCGCCGCCCTCGTCAGGGCCAACCACGGCTCGGTGTACCGGGGTTGGCGCAGGCCCCTGCAGCTCCTCATCGACATCAAGACCGAGGGCTCGTCGACCTACCTCGAACTCGACCGCCACCTCCGGCGCTACCGGCACCTGTTCACGACGTACGCCCACGGGCACGTGTACCCGGGGCCGGTCACCGCGGTCATCTCCGGCGACCGCGCGGCCCGTACCCCCATGGAGGCGCAGACCGTGCGGCGCGCCTTCTACGACGGCCGTCTCGCCGACCTCGGCACCTCCGCGCCCGCCACCTTCATCCCGCTGATCAGCGACAACTGGACGCTCAACTTCAGCTGGCTCGGGGACGGCCCGTTCCCCGACGCCGAGCGGCGGAAGCTGCGCGACATCCTAGACCGGGCGCACGCGCACCGGCAGAAGGTGCGCTTCTGGGCCACGCCCGACGCGGCGGGCCCGGCCCGCGACGCCCTGTGGAGCGAACTGTTCGATGCGGGCGTCGACTACTTCAACACCGACGACCTCGCCGGTCTGGAGGCATTCCTCGACGCCCACGGGCGGCCGTAGAACAACACGTTGAGAACCACACGTTCGGGGGACACGTCAGCCGCCCGGATGAACCCTCCGCTACGCCACACTTGCGGCCGAAAGCCGCGAAGTGGGCGTGGCGGAGGAGGTTGATGATGGCCGTTTCCATCTCTGTGGTGCTGTTGCTCCTGATCATTGCGGTGATCTTCCTGCGCAACGGCGCGCTGAAGATCTCGCACGCCCTCATCTGCATGCTGCTCGGCTTCTTCCTGGCCAGCTCGAGCATGGCCCCGACCATTCACCAGGGGCTCGCGGCGACGGCGCAGATCGTCAGCAGCCTGCGACCCTGACGCTCATGCGCCGGAGAAGACCCCGATCCCGTCCGGGACCGGGCGCTCGGCGCCCGCGCTCGGGTGGTTGCGCACGGACGCGGCGCTCTGGTGCCCCGTCCTGGTGACCATCGTCGTGGAGCCGCCGCCGTCGAGATTGAACCCTTCGGTGGCACCCAGATTCCGCAGCGCCGAGGCGACCTCCGCGACGGTGAGCCCGCTGCGGTAGTCGCGCGCACCGTCCAGAGCGAGGAGCAGCAGACGGTGGCCCCCGTCCGCGATGCCCACTGCGGTACGCACGGTCGACGTCCCGTTGTCGAGGCCGGACAGCGGGGTGCCGTGCCGCAGCACCGGACAGCCGCCGATCGCGAAGACGTACGGGACCCTGGACGAGGCCGCCACCAGACGGTGGTGCACCTGCACCGACTCGCCCTTGAACAGCTTGCGCAGCTGCTGCGCCCCCGCCTCGCGGCCGAGGAGCACCGTGGTGCCGGCCGCGATGGGGCCACTGCCCGGCCCGTTCGCCGTGGCGACGACGCGGCCGTTCCTGATCACCACCTCGCGTGTGTCCCTGCTGCAGGGTGCCGCCCGGTTGGTGTCGGTCCCGCAGGTGGCCCGCGCCCGCGAGACACTGCCCCAGTCCGCGGTGTACGCCCCGATCGACCCCACGGGCAATGCGTACTGGTTGAGCCCGCGCAGCTGGAGCCGCCCTTCCGGTGTGCTCACGGAAGCGGACAGGAACAGCCGGTCGAGGCGGGCCGTGCGATCGGTGCCCACCCCGAGCACGTCCTCGGTGCCGGCGCCGGGCGGCAGGGCGGGGCCGAAACGCTGCCCGCGCGGCACGGCCGCCTTGAGCGAGCGCCCGCCCGCGATCTCCGGTCCGACGGGCGAGCCGGTCGCATCGACCCCCGGGTGCTGGGCCTCGCTGATGTTGAAGAAGTCGCCGTTGATCCCCGCCACCGCGCCCCGCGCCTCGACGAGGCGTGAAACGGTGGCCCGGGCCGCCACTACGCCTGGATGCAGCAGGTCGACCCGTACGTGCCGGTTGCGCAGGTCGATGCTGAGGAGGTGCGCGCGCGTCACTCCTGCGTTCGCGGAGATGTCGAACTCGCTGTACTGGACGCCCGGAGCGATCGTCCGGACGCGCTGCACGCCACTGGCCGGTGCCGCCCCGACGAGGGCCGCACCGGCCAGTGCGCTCCATGCCACGAGAACCGTCAGTGCCGTTCTGAGCCGCCTGTCGCGACGTGTCACCATTCCCCCTGATGTCTCGTCAACTCTCCCAGGAATCAGGGGAAGTGCAGCAGATTGCGGTGTCCCGTACGGTGTTCAGACGTCGACAACGCGGGAACGGGTGAGAAAACGCACTCCTTCGGGTGCTTCCAGTGAGAAGCCGCTGCCCCGGCCGGCCACCACGTCGACGATCAGCCGGGTGTGGCTCCACACCTCGTACTGGCTCCTCGACATCCAGAACCCCACCGGCTCGTCGACCCCGTCGACATCCAGTTCCGCGAGCAGGACGTCCGAGCCGCCCGTGCGGAACTCGCCCTGCAGATAGCACATGGGGGCGCTGCCGTCGCAGCAGCCGCCGGACTGGTGGAACATCAGTGGCCCGTGGACCTCCCGCAGCCGCCGCACCAGCTCGGCGGCTGCGGGGGTGAGCTCCACGCGCGGGATCATGTCCGTGGTCACGCCGCCCATCCCAGCGCGGAGCACGTTGCAACGACGTTGCGATGAATGACTCCCGGGAGTCACGCCATGGGAGTAACTCGGAGGGCTGGACGGCCCAGGTGCCGAAACCGCTCGTCCTTGCGGCGTGTGGGAACGCGCAGGGCCGGCACCTTGTCCAGGGTGCCTGCTCAGCCCCGGTAACCCCGCAGCTTGCGGTACAGCGTCGCCCGCCCGATCCCCAGGGAGGCCGCCGTGCGCGCCTTGTTGCCGCCGTTGCGGCGCAGTGCCTCCAGGATCGTGGTGCGTTCCGCGTGCTCCATCGGGCTGAGGTGCCGGGTGGCGGGCCCTTCGCGCACCGGGTCCGGCAGCTCGGCCCGCCGAACCGGCCCGGACGCACGCCGGTCCTCCGCCACCGCCCGTACGACATGGGCGAGTTCGGTGACGTTGCCGGGCCACGGATACTGCTCCAGCGCGCGCAGGGCGTCGAGCGTCCAGGTCAGCGGAGGCCGGCCCGGTGCGGGCCGCGGCGCCAGAACGGTGAGCAACTCCCGTATGTCCTCCGGGCGTTCGCGCAGCGCGGGCAGGGTGACCGAACGGGCGGCCAGGGTGTCCAGAAGCCGCTGGAGACAGGGTCCGGGCGGGGCTCCAGGTGTGTACGTGACCAGCAGACGGGCGTCCGGGTGCGCGTCGAGCAGCGAGTTGAGCGCGGCCACACCGGGCTGTACGAGGCGTTCGGCGTGCCGGAGCAGAAGAGCGTGGTCGTCGGTCAACTCGACGTGTGCGAGGTCGAGTTCACTGCCCTCGGCCGCGTCGACGATCCGTGGGGTGCGCTCGCCGAGCAGCTCCCGGGCCAGCGCCGCCTTTCCCGTCCCGCGCTCACCGGTCAGCAGCAGCGGCTCCCGGGAGCGGGCCAGCTCGGCGGCGCGCCCGGTGGCGTACCGCCAGGGGACCGATGAACCGGTCAGTGTGACGGGCGGTTGCGGCACGGGCCGCACGGCCTCGCCCAGCGGTTCCACCACGGCCACGATCCCGATGACCACACCCTCATGACGTACCGCTGTGACCCGCACGGTGCACCCCGCCCCCTGGGGCAGCGCGGCGGCGACGGGGACGTCCCTCTGCTGTACGGCCACCGCCGCCCGTTCCAGCGCCTCCAGCGCCTGGGGCGTCAGCATGCGCTGCGCCGCGGAGCTGACCAGCCGGTTGCGGCCGTCGAGCGCCGCCACGGCACGGTCCGGCCCCTGGGCCGCCCGCAGATAGGCGTCGAGCAGGACCCGCTCGGCCTGCCGCGCCCGCGCCAGCAGTGCGGCCTCCACCGCCGTGACGACGGCTTCCGCGAGCGCCGCGCCCGGATGCGGGGCGCACCCGGTGCACAGCTGCCACGCGACCGTCACCGTGCCGAGCGCCTGCCCGCTCTCCGGTGCGAACACAGGGACGCTGACAGCCGATACGTCCTGCCACCGGTCGAGGAAGTGTTCGGGCCCGTGCACCTCGGCACGGCGCCGGGTGCGCAGGGCGAGGGCCGCGCTGTTGTTGCCGACCTGCTGCTCGGACAGATCGGGACACGGCTGGATCCCGAGGCCGCTGCCGGCCGTCCACAGCACCCGCAACCGCTCGTCGGTGAGGACCAGGAGCGACCGGCCGGCGCCGAGAGCCGGGGTGATCCGTTCGAGTACCGGGCGAGCGGCACCGAGCAGCGCGGAGTCCACCCGTTGTACGGGACCGGGGGCACCCGCCGCCAAGTCGTGCGGCACCCCGTAGAACCGTGCGCGCCGCCACGCCGCGACGATCTCCTCCGGCACTCCCTCGGGCAGCGGCCGTCCCGCCAGGAACCGCTGGCGTGCCAGACGCAGCGGTACCGGCGCGGGGACGGCGGGGGAGTGCTCTGTGGTGGTCACGGCGTCTCCCACCGTAGCGGTGCCGTTGAAGAGTCAACAACCGTGGTGCCGCACCCTGCTCCGCTCGTATCGCGCGGTGTCCGCCTGTCTCGCGCCGCGTTCCGTCTGCCCCGTCGCCCTTGCTCCACCTGTCTCGTAATGAGACACCCGCGGTCCCGCCCACCACTCCATGATCATGAATGCTTGGTGTCTGTTCCCACCCTCAGGAGCGCCCCCGTGTCCACCGTCGTCGAGACCGACGTTCTGATCGTAGGCAGCGGCCCGGCCGGCGCCTCTGCCGCGCTCGCCCTGAGCACCTACGGCGTGCCCAACATCGTCGTGACCCGCTATGCGAGCCTCGCCGACACGCCCCGCGCGCACATCACCAACCAGCGGACCATGGAGGTGCTGCGCGACCTCGGTGTCGAACGGGACGTCATCGCGCAGGCCACCCCGCAGCACCTGATGGGCAACACGACCTTCTGCACTGGTCTGGCCGGCGAGGAGCTGGGCCGGGTGCGCTCCTGGGGCAACGATCCGCTCGTGCAGGCCGCGCACGAACTCGCCAGTCCGACCCGTATGTGCGACATGCCGCAGCACCTCATGGAGCCGGTCCTCGTCGACGCGGCCGTCGCCCGGGGCACCCTGCTGCGCTTCCAGACCGAGTACCTCTCCCACACCCAGGACGCCGACGGCGTCACGGCCACCGTCCGCGACCGGCTGCGCGGCGACACGTACGAGATCCGCGCCAAGTACCTGATCGGCGCGGACGGCGGTCGCTCCAGGGTCGCCGAGGACGCGGGTCTGCCGATGGGCGGCCAGATGGGCGTCGCCGGCAGCATCAATATCGTCTTCGACATGGACCTGGCGAAGTACACGGCCCACCGCCCGTCCACCCTGTACTGGGTCCTCGCCCCCGGCGCGACGGTCGGCGGCATCGGTGCCGGGCTGGTGCGCTGTGTCCGACCGTGGACCGAATGGCTGATCGTGTGGGGCTACGACGTCGGCGCGGGCGCCCCGGACCTGACCACCGATTACGCCGAGTCGATCGTCCGCAAGCTCGTCGGGGACGACGAGATCCCGGTGAGAATCAAGTCGTCCTCGGCATGGACGGTCAACGAGATGTACGCGGAGAGCTACTCCAAGGGCCGCGTCTTCTGCGCAGGCGACGCCGTGCACCGTCATCCGCCGTCCAACGGCCTCGGCTCCAACACCTCGATCCAGGACTCCTACAACCTGGCCTGGAAGCTGAAGCTGGTCCTGGACGGGACCGCCGACCCCGGGCTGCTCGCCTCGTACACCGCCGAGCGGGCCCCGATCGGCAAGCAGATCGTCACCCGCGCCAACAAGTCCATCGGCGAGACCGCCCCCATATTCGAGGCCCTCGACGGGCTCTCCCCGGGGACCCCCGAGCAGCTGTGGGCCAACATCGACGCCCGCAAGGATGCCAACGAGGCCGCCGAGAAGCAGCGTGCGAAGCTGCGCGAGGCGATCGCCTTCAAGGTGTACGAATTCAACGCACACGGCGTCGACCTCAACCAGCGCTACGCCTCGGACGCCATCGTCCCGGACGGCACCCCCGACCCGGGATTCGCACGCGACCCGGAGCTTTACCACCAGCCCTCCTCCCGCCCCGGTGCCAGGCTTCCGCACGCCTGGATCACCTCCGGCACCCGCACGCTCTCCACCCTCGACACGGTCGGCAAGGGCCGCTTCACCCTGCTGACCGGTATCGGCGGGGACGGCTGGGTGCGGGCCGCCCGGGCACAGGAGATCGAGGTCGCCACCGTGGTCATCGGGCCCGGACAGCAGTACGAGGACCCGTACGGGGACTGGGCGCGACTGAGCGAGGTGTCCGACGCGGGCGCCCTGCTGGTGCGGCTCGACGGGTTCATTGCCTTCCGGCACGCCTCGGCGGCCCCGGACGCCGGGAAACTGCTGTCGGAAACGCTGCGGCGGATCCTCGGACACGCCTGAACGCGGGATCATGGAGGAAGCGGGACGTCGTCGACGACGAGGAGCCGGTATGACCACCGAAGCCACCGAGACCACCGTCACCGAGGAGGTGGTCGCCGGTCTGCGTGCGACCGCCGATCCCCGGCTGCGTGAGCTGATCGGCGGCCTCGTCCGCCATCTGCACGACTTCGTGCGCGAGACCCGGCTCACCCAGGACGAGTGGGAAAGGGCGATCGGCTTCCTGACGGCGACCGGGCAGACATGTACCGACACCCGGCAGGAGTTCATCCTGCTGTCGGACGTGCTCGGCGTCTCCATGCTCGTGGAGACCGTCAACGGCCACCGTGAACCGGGCGCCACCGAGTCGACCGTGCTCGGTCCCTTCCATCTGACCCAGTCACCGGTCCGTGAACTCGGCGACGACATCGACCTGGTGGGCGGCGGCGAGCCGTGCGTGGTCAGCGGCCGGGTGCTGTCCCAGGACGGCACGCCGCTGCCCGGCGCGATCGTGGACGTCTGGCAGGCGGACGACAAGGGCTACTACGACGTGCAGCAGCCGGACCTCCAGCCCGCCGGCAACGGACGCGGACTGTTCACCGCCGACGCCGAAGGCCGCTTCTGGTTCCGCACCTGCGTACCGGCCCCGTATCCGATCCCCACCGACGGTCCGGTCGGCGAACTGCTGCGCGCCACGGGCAGACACCCCTACCGCCCCGCGCACATCCACTTCATCGCCACGGCGGAGGACCACACGCCCGTCACCACGCACATCTTCGTGGCCGGCAGCGACTATCTGGACTCCGACGCCGTGTTCGCGGTGAAGAAGAGCCTGGTGCAGGACTTCGCCGTGACCGACGAGCCGTCCCTGGCCCGCGAGTTCGGCGTGCCCAACCCGTTCCGGCACGCCCGCTTCGACCTGGTCCTGGAGCGTGCAACATGACCCTGTCCACCGACTTCTCCTACGAGACCCGGCCCGTGAGGGTGGTCTTCCGGCCCGGCGCGGCGGTGACCGCGACCCCGGAGGAGGCCGAACGGCTCGGTCTGCGGCGGCTGCTGGTGATCAGCGGCAGCCGGGGCGAGCCCACGGCGCGGACGGTCGCCGACGCGCTCGGCGACGCCTGCGCGGGACTGCATGCGGAGGCGCGGATGCACGTACCGGCCGAGGTCGCCGACCGGGCCGTCGAAGCGGTGCGGGCGGCGGGGGCCGACGGGTGCGTCGCGGTCGGCGGCGGCTCCGCGATCGGCCTCGGCAAGGCGGTTGCACTCCGCACCGGGCTGCCGCTGATCGCGGTACCGTCCACCTACTCGGGATCGGAGATGACCCCGGTCTGGGGCCTGACCGAACACGGGATCAAGCGCACCGGCCGTGACGCGGTGGTCCAGCCCCGCAGCGTCGTCTACGACCCCGAACTCACCCTCTCCCTGCCCGTGCCAACCACCGTGACCAGCGGCATCAACGCGCTCGCACACGCCGTCGAGGCGCTGTACGCCCCCGACAGCTCGCCTCTGGTCTCGCTCATGGCCGAGGAGGGCGCCCGGGCGATGGCCGAGGCGCTCCCCCTGCTGACCGTCGACCCCGAGGACCTCGAGGCACGCGGCCGGGCCCTGTACGCGGCGTGGCTGTGCGGAGCGTGTCTCGGCTCGACCACCATGGGGCTGCACCACAAGCTGTGCCATGTGCTCGGCGGCACGTTCGGGCTGCCGCACGCGGAGACGCACACCGTGGTGCTCCCGTACGTCCTCGCGTACAACGCTCCCGCGGCACCGCAGGCGATCGCCGCACTGAACCGTGCCCTGGGCGCGGAGGACGCCCCGCGTGCCCTGTGGGACCTGACGGGCCGTCTCGGCGCACCGCGCTCGCTCGCCGAACTGGGCCTCAAGGAGGAGGACTTGCGGGTGGCGGCCGCTCAAGTGACGGGCCAGCCGTACACGAATCCACGCCGGGTGACAGCGGACGGGGTGCTGGGGGTTCTCAGGGCGGCGTACGAGGGGCGGCAGCCGGAGGCGGCAACGGACTCGGAGTAGAGCCTGCGGACTGTCTCGTAATGAGACACCCGTGCCGAGGCGGCGTGCCACAAGATCAAGAAGGGGGTTTACCGCATGCAGGCGCGGCTCTTCCGGCGTGCCCCGAATCGCCGTTCACGGCTGCGCCGCCCTTGAAGAAAGGTGAACATCATGGCCCTCGCACTGCTCCGGCGTCGGCGCACCAAGAGCGCCTCTGCCGCGGCGGCGGGCCTCTCGCTCCCCCTCCCGCCCGGCGCGGGTGCCGTCGCCCGCGAGGTCGTCGACCCGATGGGTTCTCCGATGGCGGCCGCGGATGTCACGGTCACCGCCCTGGACACGCACCGTGTCGCGGCCCGCGGCACGACCGACCCCTACGGCTACTTCTGCGCGGCCCTGCCGCCCGGCCGGTACAGCGTCCTGATCGCGGCCGAGGGACTGCAGCCGCACCGTGAGACGGTCGAGGCCATGGCGGGTGCTGCCGCGCCCGTCGAGCGCATCTGGCTGCAGCCCGCCCAGAACCTGCAGCTGCCGGTGCCGGGAGCCTGGCTCTTCGACCCGCCGCACACGGCGATCCGGTTCATCGCCAAGCACGTCGGCATGGCCAACGTCCACGGCCGCTTCGAACGCTTCAACGGCGGCATCCAGATCGACCAGGACATGACCCGGTCCCGCGTCCACGTCCGCATCGACGCGTCCAGCATCAACACCGGCAACAACACCCGCGACAACCATCTGCGGTCCGCGGACTTCCTCGACGTCGAGCGCTTCCCGTACATCGACTTCGCCGGTACCCGCTTCGCCTACCGGGGCGGCAGCAAATGGACCCTGCAGGGCTCGCTGACCATGCACGGCGTCAGCCGCTCGGTGTCCCTGGACACGACGTACCTGGGCACGGTGAACGGCGGCTACGGCGAGGAACTGCGCTGCGCGGCCCTGGCGAAGGCGGAACTCCACCGCGAGGACTTCACGCTGAACTGGCGGTCCATGCTGGCCCGGGGCATCGCGGTGGTGGGACCGACGGTGCAGCTGGAGCTGGATGTCCAGGCGATGTACCGGACACGCGACACTCCTACGCCGCCCGAGTAGGGGTTCAGGGACGCCCTGTGGCGCGGATGCCTTCCGTTGCGGCTTCCCGGGCCCGGCGTGAAGATCAAAGGGGGACTGTCCGGCTACACGAGCTGGGGTGCTGTGGTGGCTGCCGTGCCGCGTTCGACACCCGGCGGGCACCGGGACCCGCCCTCAGGGTCCGTGGCGCCGAACGGTGACCCTCTCCTCGCCGCACGGTTCAGCGTGCCCGTGCCGCCGGGGACGTTCGTGCGCCGCCCGCGCCTGACCGAGCGGCTCAGCCAGGGTGTGGAAGGGCCCCTGACGCTGGTCAACGGCCCCGCGGGAGCCGGCAAGACGCTGCTCGTCGCCGACTGGGTCGCCGCAGGGGGGCCGCAGGGCCCCGTGGCGTGGCTGACCGTGGAACCCGAGGACAACGGGCCCGGAGTCTTCTGGACCTACGTACTGGAGTCCCTGCGGCGGCACGGGCTCGCCTCCCCGGACGGCATCGGCAGCCCGGCCCGTCCCGGTGAGGTGGACCACTCGCTGCTGACCAGGCTCGCCGCCCGTCTCAGCCGGTGCCCCCAGCCCCTGGTCCTCGTCCTCGACGAGTTCGACCGCGTGGCCACCTCGGCGGAGGTGGCAGAGGAGCTCCAGTTCGTGCTCCGTCACGCGGGCGGCGGACTGCGCCTGCTGATCATCAGCCGTACGGAGCCCCTGCTGCCCTTGCACCGCTACCGGGCCGCCGGCGAGGTCACCGAGATCCGCGGCGCCGACCTGGCGTTCTGCCCCGAGGAGACGGCCGAGCTGCTCGGCCGCCATGGCATGGCCCTGTCGGACGACGGCACGCGGGCGCTGACGGAGCGGACCGGGGGCTGGGCCGCCGGGCTGCGCCTCAGCATCCTGGCGGCGCAGGGGGCCGACGACCCGGAGGTCTTCCTGAAGGACTTCGAGGCCGGCCGGAGCACGCTCGCCGACTTCCTGCTCGCCGAGGTCCTCGACACACAGCCGGCCGGGACACAGGACCTCCTGCTGCGCACGAGCATCCTCGAACAGATCCATCCCGGCCTCGCCAACGCCCTGACGGGCCGGGAGGACGCGGAACCGATCCTGGTGGCACTGCAGCGCGCGAACGCCTTCGTCCAGGCCATCGGCCACTCCTGGTACCGGCTCCACCCCCTGTTCGCCGAGATCCTCCGGGTCCATCTGCGGGTCCGGCACCCCGGACTCGAACCCGAGCTGCACCGCAGGGCGGCCCGCTGGCTGAGCGAGGCGGGGCTGCTCGCCGAGGCCCTGCCGCACGCCGCGGACGCGGGCGACTGGGAGCCGGCCGTCAACCGGTTCATCGACGAACTGGCAATCGGGCGGCTGCTGACCGGACTCGACGCCGAGCGCCTCGACGAGCTCTTCGCCCGAATGCCCCCGGACGCCTCCGGACCCGCCGTGGACCTGGTGCGCGCCGCCCGCGAACTGGCCCGCCACGACATCGACCGCGGCCTCGGCCATCTGCGACGCGCCGAGGAACATCTGCCCACCGACGAGAGATCCGGCTCCGCGGCCCTGCGGCTCAGCTGCGCTCTGCTGCGCGTCCTCGCCGCCAGGACCACCGGCTCCGCCGATCTCGCCGAGGCCGCCGCCAGGGACATGGCGGCCGCGGAGCGTGCCCTTCCCGCCGAGCGGCTCGCCCGGCATCCGGAGCTGCCCGCCCTGATGCTCGCGGACCTGGGATCGGCACAGCTGTGGGCGGGACGCTTCGACGCGGCGCGGTCCACGTTGTCGGCCGCCGTGCGGGTGGACTCCGGTGCCGAGACCGCGTTCCCGCGCCACGAGTGCCTCGCCCGGCTCGCCCTGATCGACTTCTTGCACGGCTGGCCGGGCCGCGCCGAGACACACGCCCGGGAGGCGGTCGCCGAGGCCGAGCGATCCGGTCTGTCACCCGAGGCCCGTACCGGTGTCGCCCAGCTCGTGCTGGCCGCTGTCGCCATCGACCGCGACGACCTCGCCGCCGCACGTACCCACCTCGAGCACGCCGCCTCCTCCCGGGTCCCGCACGATCCCGTCGCTGCCGCGGGGCTGCCGTTGCTGCGGTCACGCCTGCTGCTCGCGCGGGGAAAGCCCCGTGCGGCGCTGCGGATCCTGGAGGAGGGGGCACATCTGCCGGCCGTCGTCGAGCCCTCGCCCTGGGTGAACGACCGTACGGCCGTGACGATGTCCCACGCCTATCTCGCCGACGGCCGCCCGCAGGCCGCGCGGGAGGTGCTCAGGGCCGAAGGGAGCACCGGACCGGAGAGTCTGGTGGCCGCGGCCCGCGCGCGGATCGCCACCGGCGAGGGCGAAGCGGCGCGCGACCTGCTCGCGGCGCTCCCCACCGGGCACGGTGAGGGGCCGGCCATCACGGTACGGGCGCTGCTGGCGCGGGCACAGGCCGCCGACGCGCTGGGCGACGACTCAGAGGCCCAGCGCCTGGTTGCGCGGGCCCTGTCCGTGGCGCGGCCCGAGCGTCTGCGTCGGCCCTTCCTGGAGTCAGGCCCCTGGCTGCGGCGGCTGGCGCGCCGTCGGCCGCCCCTGACCCAGGGGCACGAGTGGCTGTCCGCCTCACTGGCAGGGCGTCCCCCGTCCGCCGCCGTGCCCGACGACGGCCCCGCGCCGCCCACCGAGCCGCTCAGCGAGCGTGAGCACGAGGTGCTGGAGCGGCTGGCACAGATGATGTCGACGGAGGAGATCGCGACCGACCTGTATCTGTCGGTGAACACCGTCAAGACCCATCTGAAGAGCCTCTACCGCAAGCTCGGGGCGACCCGGCGGAGCGAGGCCGTGCGCCGGGCCCGGGAGCTGCACCTCCTGTGATCACTCGGGCAGGCGCCGCATCTCCACCACGTGCAGCCCCAGCGACTGGCAGCGCACCAGCAGGCCGTAGAGATGGGCCTCGTCGACGACCTGGCCGAACAGCACGGTCTGGTTCGGCACAACGAAACTGTCCAGCTCAGGAAACGCCTTGGTCAGCGTCTCCGACATCTGCCCGTCGACCCTGATCTCGTATTGCATGGCTGGTGTTCCGGGGCGGCCGCTCAGGTGACGAGCACCTTGGCCTTGGCCGTCTCGTACTCCGCGTCGGTGATGTCGCCGTGGTCGTGCAGGCTGGCCAGCTTGGCCAGCTCGTCGGCCTTGCTCATACGGGGCGGGGGGCCGCCGCCGGTCCCGGCCGCCGCCTCCTGCACGTATGCGCGGAACGCCCGCTCCTGGGCCTGCGCCTGCCGCAGATCGCGCTCGCCCATGCCCTTGCCGCGGGCGATCAGATAGACGAAGACACCCAGGAAGGGCAGCACGCAGACGCCCACCATCCAGCCCGCCTTCGCCCAGCCATTGAGGCTGTCATCGCGGAAGACGTCGACGACGACCTTGAACAGGAGCATGAACCACATGACCCACAGAAAGAACCACAGCATGGTCAGGAAGACGTTGAGGAGGGGGTAACTGGTCACGATGGCCTCCGGTTGCCGGCCCGCCGCCCGGCAACCGGGACGGGGGGAGTGGTCCTGACGCCACCACGGTGCAGCCGGTGCAGAGCTTCGGGGATCACCCGGTACGGGTGGTGCCCGTGTCCTTCGACGGCCCCTGTGGCGGCCCCTCCGCCCCGAGCGTGGCCCTGCCGCTCGCGGCCAGCAGCGCGACCAGGGCGAGGACGGCGAGCAGGATGAGCACCAGCAGCAGGACCGTCAGCACCGTGGGGTGGTTCCACAGCGCGAAGACCAGGGCCACGATCAGCAGGGCGGCCAGGGTGATCCACCGGCGGTTCGCCTGCGTCCAGGTCCCGGCCCGGCCCGTGCGGATCTGGTGCGCGTACGCCCAGACGGCCGCGGAGTCCGCGGTGCGCTCGGAGGTTCCCCGGACGACGACAGGCAGCCGGCCCGGGCCGATCAGGTAGACGCCGAGGGCGATCACGACACCCAGCACGATCGCCGTGCGCAGACTGACCCGCAGGAAGCGCAGCAGTGTGTCGAACACTGCCGAGGCGGCGGCCCTCGACTGTACCTGCGGCGGGAGATGGTCCAGGTAGTAGTGGCGCGCCACGACCAGGCCGATCGCCACGACCAGGCAGGCGAACGCCGCCCCGAGCGCGGTGCGCGCGAGGGCACGCCGCCGACTGTGGGCCAGCAGCACTCCGCAGGCCCCGATCAGCACGACAAACACGGGCAACCAGTTGCCGACCGCGTCGAGCAGGCGTGTGCCCTTGCGCAGCTTGGCGAGGTCGTCGGAGTGGAAGAGCACCATCTGTTTGTTGACATCGGGGATCACAGCGGCTGGGGACAGCCCCGCGTCCACCAGTTGCTTCTTGACCCGCTCGACGACGGTGCCGATGTCGAGGGTGACGGTGCCGTCGCTGACACCGACCGCACCGCGCCCCTTCCCGATGAGGGCGTGCACGACGGCGTTGTGGGCGATCCGGTTGGAGCCCGTCCACACCTTCGCGAAGGCGTGGCTGTGCACCACACGGGTCGCCACCTTGGTCACCGCGCTGTCGACGGCGGAGTCGAGCGCTGGACCCAGGCTCCGCACGGCGGCGGCGGCCCGTGGCGGCAGCCCCTGGGACTGCAGCCACGAGGCCATGTCCGCCGCTGCCTTGCTGCCGTCGACGTGCACGTCCACGGCCTCCGTGATCCGGTGGACGGCCGCGTCCTGGATCGCCGGTTCGGTGGCCAGCGGCGCGACCGTCGACACATAACGGTCCGTGTCGAGCGCGATGTCGTGCACCCATGTGGTCAGCAGTGCGACCGGCACCAGCACACAGGTCAGCACGATGAGGACCGCCGAGGCCACGCTCCGTCCGATCCGCGCCGGGCCGTGCGCGTGGCCGTGCCCCGGCCCGCGGCCTGAGGTTGCGTCGTCGCCCTCCCCGGTCGGCTCGGGCGAGCCGGGCTCGTGCGCGGCGGTCATGGGGCCTCCGGCTCCTCAGGGGTTCCGTTGTCCCCATTCCCGCCGCACGACGGGTGGTCGGCACGTCGGCACGGTCCGTACGGGGGAACCCGGGCCCATGGGAGGTTCCCTGCTGACGTGCACGGACGTCACCGGCCCCGCCGGGCGGGCCGGACCGGCCTACCGCGGCGCGGTGTCCCTCGGCACGACGCACAGGGCCCAGATGATGAACGCGTACAGCGCGATCAGGGTGAGCGACCACACGGGGTAGTAGGGGATGGACAGGAAGTTGGCGATGATCAGCAGGCTCGCGATGGTCACCCCGAGAACCCTCGCCCAGGTGGCCACCGTGAACAGGCCGATGCTCACGACCACGGCGAGCGCCCCGAGGACCAGATGGATCCAGCCCCAGCCGGTCAGATTGAACTTGAAGACGTAGTTGGGGGTGCTGACGAACACGTTGTCCCGGGCGATCGCCATGATGCCCCGGAAGATGGCGAGCACGCCGGAGATGAAGAGCATCACGGCGGCGAAGAGCGTCAGACCGGTTGCTGCCGCCAAGGTTCCGGCGGCGCGGTGGTGGCTCGGGGCGGTGCTGGCCATGGCAGGACCTCCATATCGTTGCTCGGCTGCCGCTCACAGCCGCTCACCAGTGAGCCTGCGCCCGATGGGCCGCACGTTCCTCACCCGGGGAGGGTGACGACGGTCAGGGTCTCGTACTGATCGGTTGGGAACAGCAGCCTCGGCGGCCTCAGCGCCGACGGGCGCATCAGGCGGGCAGACCGGGACGGGCGTATCAGGCGGGCAGACCGGTCCGGGCGTTGACCCGGCCCGATGCCGCGGCCTCGACCAATGCCCGGTGGTCGCGTTCGTTCTGGTCGGCGTAGGCCTCCGCGAATCCGGCCACGGCCCGGTCGAAGGTGTCGCCGCCCCCCAGATAGGCGGCGAGCTCGATCGGGTCACCGGAACGGGCGTGATGTCGCTCGCCGCCTGCATGAGCCGCTGCCCGGCCCGTCTCCCGCTGGCTGCCCGATCTGCCGCACGCCGGTCGGATCACGCTGCGCATGCTCGGGGACTCGACGTCGGGCCTGCACGACTACTTCACCGACCCCGTCTTCATCAAGAAGCTCTACGCCGACCCCTTCCGCCAGTGGACCCCCTCAGAAATCGTCGGCATCTCGACGAGCCACCCCCTGTGGTACGACCCCGGCACCAACTGGAGCTACTCGCACGCCAACTTCGTGCTCCTGGGCACCGCCCTGGAGAAGATCACCGGCACGCCGCTGGACCAGTTGCTGCGCGAGCGCGTCCTCGACCCCCTCGGCCTGGGCAACACCCGGAACAGCTTCACCCCCGCCATTCCGCTGCCCGTCCTGCACGCGTACGACGACGAACGGGGCACCTACCAGGACTCCACCTTCTGGAACCCGTCCTGGACCATCGCGCCCGGCGCGGTACTGAGCACGGACATCTGTGATCTGGCCCGCTCAGCACAGGCGATCGGATCGGGTGAGCTGCTCTCCCACCGCGCCCGCGAGCTGCAGCTCGACCCGGGCACCGTCGGCCTGGGACACCCGACCGAGAAGTGCCTGGGCACCGTGTGCCTCCCGCAGACCGAGGCGTTCCACTTCGGGGTCGGCGTCATCGTCAAGAACGGCTGGGTCCTGCAGAACCCCTCGTTCTTCGGCTACGCAGCCGTACAGGCGTACCAGCCGGACCGGCACCTGGCCATCGCGGTCTCCACGACGGTCGGCCGGAACGCCCCCGCCGGCAACACGGCCCAGACGGTCACGGAACGCCTCGCGACGGCTCTGGCACCGGACCATCGGTTGAGCGGCTGACGGCACGTCAACAAGCACCCGGTCTCCGGCTACTTGATGAGCAGATGGTCGGGAAGCTGCGGCGGGGTCCGGGTATCCCGACCCAAAACCCGCCCGAACCGGACGAGTTCGCCGTACATCGCCGGGTCGGTCTGTTCGGTGAGCAGCAGGTCGAGTACGGCGACCGCCGCCTGCGCCGGTGTCTGGGCCCCGCTGAAGTCGGTGAACCACGGCCGTGACAGGGCCGTGTCGATCAGACCGGGGCAGACGGAGGCGATCAGCCGGTTCGCCGGCAGGTCGGTGGCCCGGCGCTCGGCCGCCATCGCGCGCACGGCGGCCACCTGGGCGACCTTGGAGGGCACGTTGATCCAGCGTGGCCACCCCAGGTCCTCCGCGGTACCCGTGTGCAGGGCCGACCGCCAGGACTCCACGGCCTTCTCGACCTCGTCGAGCGAGGTGCCGTCGAACAGCGGCTGCAGCCGCGGGTCGAGTTTCCCGAGCGTGCCCAGGGAACTGGCCACCACGAGCAGCCGCCCGCCCGGGCGCAGTACAGGCGGGAACGAGCGCAGTACGGCGAACGCGCCGCCGTTGGCGACGTCGATGAAGTCGTCCGCCTGCTCCGACTGCGAACGGTCGGGGGTGAGCATGGCACTGGCGTTGGACACAACGAAGTCCACCCCGCCGTACTGCTCGTCGAGTTCGGCCGCCAGCCGGGCCACGGCGCCTGCATCGGTGACGTCGAGCACCCGGCCCTCCACCCGGCTCCTGGTGCCCGGGTCCGCGACGATGTGCGCGGCGGCGTCCGCGACCCGGCCGGCGTTGCGGCCGGTGAGCAGGACCAGGTCGTCCGGTCCGAGGCGGGCGGCCAGCCCCTCGACGAGGGCGCGGCCGAGACCCTGGTTGGCGCCGGTGACGAGAGCGATGCGGGGAGAAGTCATGTCTCCACGCTAGGAACAGGCACAGCATGAGTCCAACGAAAGTCACTCAGATCTGGTATGCGTAAAAGTCATGGACTTCTCCGACGTATCGCTCGTCGAACTGCGTGTGTTCCGCGAGGTCGCCGAGCGCGGCACGCTCACCGCGGCGGCCACGGCCCTCGGTTACACCCAGTCCGCGGTGTCCCGGCAGATCGCCTCGCTCGAACGGGCCGCGGGAGCACCGTTGTTGGAGCGTCGCCGGGACGGCGTACGGCTGACGGCCGCCGGGCACGTCGTCCTGCGCCGGGCGGTGACCGTGCTCGACGAGATCGACGCCACCGCGCGCGAACTCGCCGGACTGCCCGCGGAGGGCGGCACGGTGCGCCTGGGCTGGTTCGCCAGCGCGGGCGCCGTCCTGCTGCCGCGCGCGGTCGCCGCGTTGCGCCGTACGCACCCGGCCATCACCATCACGACCCGCGAGGGCAGCACCCCCGCGCTCGTACGGGCCCTGCGCGCGGGCACCCTGGACCTGGCGCTCCTGGCCATGGAACCGCCCTACCGCCCCCTGGACACGGAGTCGCCGTCGCTTGCCGTACAGACGCTGAGCGAACGCAGCCTGCTCCTCGCGGCGCCCGCCAGCCACCCCTTGGCCCGCGCCGACTCGGTCGACATAGCCGATCTGCGCGGCCGGCACTGGATCGCGGCACCCTCGTCCGCCAAGGAGAAACTGCTGGGCGTGTGGCCGGGCCTGGACGAGCGGCCCGAGATTACGCACACGGCCCGTGACTGGCTGGCGAAGCTGCACCTGGTCGCGGCGGGCTGCGGCCTGACCACGATCCCGGCCGCACTCGCCGCCGCGGCGCCCCCGGGCGCGCGGATCGTGTCCGTACGCGGCGGCTCCCAGGAACGCCGCCGCCTGGTCCTGGCCCATCTCCCGCGCCCCCTGGCCGAACCCGCGGCCCGCGTGGCGGAGGCACTGCGCACGGCGGCGGCCGACGCGAGCCGGGCGCCATGACCCCGGCACCCGGCGGCTCAGCGGCTGCCGGTGTGAGGCCCTCTCAGAAGTGTGCGGTAGGGTTTACCTGCGCGATCACGCGGAACACCGCGGGGGCGCACCGGGACGTGGCGCAGCTTGGTAGCGCACTTGACTGGGGGTCAAGGGGTCGCAGGTTCAAATCCTGTCGTCCCGACGGTGCGAAGGGTCTTCGCAGGCGAGAGCCTGTGAGGGCCCTTCTTCTGTGTGGCCTTCCTCGGAGATGAGTCATTCGACCGCCGCACCTCCCGCCAGGCGGACCTCTTCGCTGTCGAGGGCGGCCTGCAGGCGGCGCAGTACGGTGTCGTCGATCCGGCGCTCGTCGCGGAGCCGGACGACGGTGGTGCGTTTGTTGGCGATGAGGGCCAGTCGCAGGGCGAGGTAGTCCTGGTGCTGGAGCACCGCGGGGTCGTCGGTGGCGCCCGCGCTCCGGGCCCGCACCGACGCCAGGTGTGCCTCGTACTCCTGGCGCAGCCACTCGACGATCTTCGGATCGCTCCGCAGGGCGGCGGCGAGCTGGGGCATCGCCTTGATCGCCTCTTCGATGGCGGTGGTCTCGGCGAGGTCGTGTTCCTCGTCGACCGAGGTGTCGGGCGGCAGTTTCGCCCAGCGCACCGCCACCGGCAGAAGGAGTCCCTGGGCCACCAGGGTCACGAGGATGACGCCGGAGGTGACGAAGACGATGAAGCTGCGGTCGGGGAACGGCTCGCCGGAGTCGAGGGTCTGCGGCACCGAGAGCACCATGGCGAGCGAGACGGCGCCCCGGAAGCCGGCCAGGCCGTTGACCACACGGGTGCGGTGACCGACGCGGAGCATGCGTTGCCGGGGACTGTGGTCGAGTGCGCGGACCAGGTAGGTGGAGGCGTACAGGAAGGCGAAGCGTACGGCGACGAGCACCGCGCAGATGACTCCGACCGCGATCAGCGCGTCCCGGAGGTCGGCGGGGTTCAGGTCGCGGACGGCGTACTGGAGTTCCACCCCGACCAGGACGAACAGCGCGCCGTTGATGAGGAAGGTGGCCAGTGGCCAGAACGCCAGTGCCTGGGTGCGGTGTTCGGCCCGGATGATGCGTGGGGCGACTGGGACATGATCAGGCCGCTGACGACCACTGCGAGGACGCCGGAGGCCTCGATGAGTTCGGCGAGCAGGTACGCGGTGAAGGGCGCCAGGATCATGACGAGGTTGCCGAGCAGGGGATCGGTCAGGCGGCGCCGTAGGTTCATGTTGACCCGGGCGACTGCCACCCCGACAGCGGCTCCCCGCCGTCACCTGCATGTTTCGGGTTGCCTGATAATTCATCAGTTCCATGCGGGCGCGTGTGGGGGAGCTGTACCAGGCCCCAAGGAGGCAGGTCGGCCACGGACGGCTCGGGGCGCAAGGGCCGTTCCCCTGCGCTGACTTTGCCTGCTCTCGGCTCAGGCGTGGCGGTGGAAGTAGGGGCGGTAGCCGGGGCGGACTGCGCACTCACTTGTCCCGCGACTGTCGCGGCTACGAAAGACCCAGCGTAGGAACACAGCCCCGCCCACAAAGCCCAAAGCATCTCGAGCGGTTCCCGCTGCCGGCCGACCGAGAGAGCCCTCGCCGCTCTGGCGCTGCTCAGTCGCGCCAGACGGAGAACAGACGCGCTGCAACTGCCAGCACCAGCCCGGCCGCGAGGAGATACAGGCCAAGACGTTCTTCGGGCACTGCCGGTGACCACACCCGCCAGGCCGACGGGCTGTAGCTGTCGGCCGCCAGGAAGGACCCGTAGGAGGAGGAGGAGAGACTGGGGGCCGTACTGGTCTGGCTGCGGACCCACAGCAGAGCGCCTATGGCGGCGCAGGTCGCGGATATCGTATTCAGGACCGTGGCGCGGCGCGGGACCGGTTTGTTCACTGGCTCTTCCTCGTCTCTGTCGTTGCGGTGTGTGGATTCTCGCTGCCCATATACGTCCGCGCCAGGATCATCGTGTCGAGTGCCCGTGAGTACAACCCGCTTGCTCACCACCGCCGGTTGCCGGGGTGCGTGGTTCATGCGCTGACGAGCAGCGGAGCCTGACTCGCTGGGAGACGGGCTACCAGAGCTTCCCTGCCTGCGCTTTCTGGCCCGGAAGGTTGCTGCGACCTGGTGACCTGCGGCTTCTGCGGCCCAGGCAGGAGGTGTGGATACGCCCGCGAGCCACCGTTGTTGCCCGCGGCTGACCCCTGTATCCGGCACGAGTGCGGCACGCGACCTCTTCGTCGCGAACCACTGGCTGCAAGGCCCTGGCAGAGAGCGCGGGCCACTCGCGGGTGGCGCCGTCGATGGCTTCGCGGAGGAGATCCGGGTGGCCGGTGTGGCGGGCGTACTCCTCGATCACATGCTCAAGAACGAACCGCACATCGGTGTCACCGAGCTTTGGGCTCGACACGATGCGCGCAGTGTCGTCGGTCACGCGCGGGCAGGCGCACGCCGCGTGTGGCACGAGGAAGACGATGGTGTGGGCGCGGTGGCCGCGCGACTTGCGCCTGCCATTCCGGTGAGGCGCGGCGCTCGGGTGACCGTGTGACCGGGGCGGCCGGGGCAGGTCAGAGGCCGCCGGTGTTGAGCAGCCGGTTGGGAGTGTCGGAGCGGACGTCGCGCACGACCCCGCGGGTGGCCGTGTGGTCGAGCCAGAGGTGGACCTCGTTGGCCGTGGCGTGGGGGTGTGCCGACAGGTACAGCGCGATCACGCCGGTCGCATGCGGCGCGGCCCAGGACGTCGCGCCGTCGTTCTCCGTGGTCGTACCGCCGCCGGCGAGGGCGGCGGTCACCTTCTGGCCGGGGGCGTACAGGTCCACGCACCGTCCGTAGCCCGATCCGTAGGAACCGTCGTCGCTCCACGCGCGGTCGTTCGAGGTGGAGGCCGCCACGACGATCGTGCCGGGGACGCCGGCCGGGGAGTGCCTGCAGGCGTCGTCATGGAAGTTGCCGGCCGACACCACCGTCGGGATCCCCGCGTCGACCATCTTCTTCACGGCGGACTCCAGGGCCGCCGACCGGTGGTCGAGGTTCAGCGACATGTTCACCACCGCAGGCTTCTGCGCGTGCGCGGTGACCCACTTGACCGACTTCACCAAGGCCGCCTCGGCCGCCGCCGGGGAGCCGCCGCCCTCGCTCTCGCACAGGATGCCCTGGACCCGTACGAGCTCTGCCTGGGGTGCCACCCCGTACCTCGCCCCGCCGATGATGCCCGCGACGAACGTGCCGTGGCCGAGCCCTTCCTCGCTGAAGCAGTCACCGGAGTCCTTCGGGCCCACGAAGTCGGCGCCGAGGTGGGCGCGTCCGCCGAACTCCTTGTGGGCGATGTCCATCCCGGTGTCGATCACATAGACGTGAACGCCCTTGCCCGTGGCGGTGGTGGTGAACTTCCCGTTCAGCGGCCGCGACCGCTGGTCCAGAATGTCCAGGTTCCACGGCACGTGCCGGGTGATGGGCGACGCCGCGGTCTGTGCGATCCCGGACAACTTCCCCACGGTACCGGGAGACGTCGGCGCCGAGCCGGACGACGCTCCGTCCCCGGAGGGCGCCACGGACTCCGCCTTCCCGTGCGCGGGGAGCTTCCCACCGCTCCCTCCGGCCGCCGCGCCGGCTTGCCCGCCGCAGGCCGAGGCCCCGAGCACCGTCGCCATGGCCGCCACCATGAGACCGACCCTCGTCACGTTCCGCGTCACAACGTCCCCCGTATCCCTGCTTCGTACACAGTCAGCGCACAAGACGACCACAGGGGGCGGGCGGTTCCGGCGGGGCGTGCGGGTGGGTCGGTTCACACGCTCGACGGAATCCTGTCCGGCCGCACACCAGTAAGGGCGCCGCCGGACACGATCCCGGCGGCGCCCTGCCGGCGTGGGTGGTCCGCTCATCACGGACGAGGACCTCACCACACGTACTGCCGGACGTTAGGGCTTGCCTCCGTCCTCGACGCGGTAGCCGAGTACGCGCAGTCGCCGGTACTCCAGGGGCACGGTTCGCGGGTGCGTTGCCTGTTACGAGGAGCGGCTCGGCCGCTTCGGACTGGGCCAAGCTGCTCGTGAGCTGTTTGCCGGAGCCGGCATGCCGAAGCTGGACGAGGTCAGGTGGGGACAGAGGACGGTCCGGTGTCGGTGCGCCGGGCGCGCTCGGGCCGGATGCGCCGGCCGGAGCGCGCGGCGTCGCCTCACTGGCTGGCCCAGATCTGCTTCAGGAAGGTGCCAGAGGAGTCGAATCTGAACCGCGACACCCTGGCCGCCGCGCTCTCCGAGCGGGGCGTGCGGCCCGTGCGGCAGATTGCCATCGACGACACCTGGTCGGCGCTCCGGTTCCGACCCGGCGACTGATCTGCGGCAGCGTTTCTCGGTCGTCCTCGGCCCTCCCTGAGGATGGCCGCCACGCTCGCTGTGCCGGAGGACGTTCTTGGCCAGGAAGCCAGGAAGCCAGGAAGCCAGGAAGCCAGGAAGCCAGGAAGCCAGGAAGCCAGGAAGCCAGGAAGCCAGGAAGTCAGGAAGTCAGCAAGCAGCACCCGGCCCACCCCCACAACGACGTCCGGGTGGCGGTCGCCCCTGAGACGACCGGGGATCCACGGCCGTGGATCGCAACACCGTATCCGTGGTCGTCACGGCGACCAGGGGGTTGCGGCCGCCCCGTAGGGCGGCCGAGATCACGGCCGCTACTGGCGCGGCCGCTCGAAGGTGAGCAGCAGGCCCTCGACTGCACCAGGCCCGATGCGGCCCTTGACGTCGGCGGACGTTATCGCCTTGAGCCCCCAGCCGTCCTCAGCATGCTTGTTGAGAACTTTCTCCAGCTTGTCGGAGTCCAGGGCATCGCCGATCAGCGACTCCCGGAAGGTGACGACCTTGTACTCGTACGTGTAGGGCTGGCTCATGGCTGCGGGGTCTCCTGTGGGGTTGGTGCTGCGGTTGCGGGAGCCAGTCAATCATCGTTCGACGCTCAATGGACCGCGGGGTTCCTCGGTTCGCAACAGCAGCCGGGAGCCGCTCGTTGCCGCACGGGCTGCCCGGCGGCCGGCTGATCTGCCGGTTCAGGAGCTCGGGCGCTTGGACAGGGGTGCGTCCCCGGTGCCCTCGAGCCTGCTGCCTCTGAAGAGACCAAGCTCCACGGTGGCGTAATGGATTCCGTTCGAATCCTGGGCGTACGTGTTGTAGGTGTAGGTCCTGCCGCAGCCGGTCGTGCAGCCGTGCCAGGGCCAGTAGTGCTTGGCGCCGTGGTAAGGGATGGTCACCAGCCGAATGCCGATCTTGACGCCGTCGCACCGCGAATCGTGTGGCTTCACCTTCAAGGTGATGGCGGTGAGACTGTTCGGTCCGCCCCACTGGAAGAGGCCGGACGAGTCGGCGCAGGGCGCCAAGGACCCAACGGTGCTCGTGAGGTTACCCGCGTCCCTTGCCTGGTGCTGTTTGCCCGGAACAGAAGTGAAGCCGTTGTGATGCAGGAGGTCCGGTGCGGCGGCGCTCCCATCCGTCTGGATGGTGTCCGGTGCGGCGGTAATGATGTCGTTGTACTGGTTGTAGGGGGTCGCGGCGATTGCCGGGACGGCGGTGACGACGACGGTCGCCGCCACAGCGGCCGGCGCGGATAACCGGGAGATCTTCATCTTTGCTCCTCAGACATACACGGGCTGCCGCTGTTCGGCATGGTGGCGCCCGTCGATGTTCACGTGTGCCGTCGCGACCAAGGAGGTCCTCTCCGGCAAGCCACCCGGTTGTACCCAGGAGCGGATCCTGGCGCTCAGGCTCCCATTGACGAGGGGACTTTGGCGGCGATGACGTCCGTGCGCTCGAGCGTCGGCGGCTGGGCGAAGTGCTCGAGTGCTTCAGCCAGCCGGCTCCGTCCTGCCTCAAGGTGGGCCTGGCGGTCGGCCTCGCCAGGGAAGGCGTCGACGACCGCGTAGGTCGTCGGCCCCAGGCGGAGTGCCAGCCAGACGATGGTGCCGGACTCGGCCTCGACGTCCGGAAGGGCCGCCTTCAACTGGGCTTCCACCGCAGCCTCGTGGCCCGGTTTGGCTTCTATGCGCACGAACAATCCCACATTGACCATGGCTTTCACTCCAGTCGGTGTCGTTGTTCCGCCCGTCGATGCGGTGGGTCAAAACATTCCGTTCGGGCTTACCGCTTCCTCCGGAATCGGCTGCATGACGTCCCAATGCTCGACGATCTATCCGTCTTCCATTGGAACGTCTCCCGCACGTAACGGAGGAAGCCCTTGAATCCGTCAATACCGTCGGCGATGAACGGGTTGTGCTGTACGTAGCGACGACCGATGAGTTGTGACGCCGGATCGGCGATCGATTCGTCCCACAGTGTGGCGTCGGTCATCAGGCCGTGCAGCAGCACCAGGACAGGGCCGTCGCCATCGGTGTCCTCATGCTGGATGGTTCCCGCAGACAGCTCGATCTGCTTCATGACCGTACTCCAGCCGGACCCGATGCGGCCGTTCTGCCCGGGGGCGGGGCCTGGGAAGGCCGGTGACTGGTGTGGGTTGTGCTCATCGCAGCCGCGCTCAGGAGTCCGAACGCGACTACGGCAGCGCACGTGCGTACGGTGTGGGCGATCTGCCAGCGGTTGCGCGCGCTTGCCCAGTCCGCGGGCGGTGCCTGCACATTCCAGTGCAGTTGATCGGAGTTGATGGGGAGGTTGAAGACGACCGTCGTGACGAGGACGCTCAGCAGCAGGGTGAACGCTGCCACCGTGAGCCAGAAGGTGCGGCCTCTCGCCCTGACGGCCGTGGCGGCGAGGATCGCCGTGGCCGGCAACGCCGGCAGGAGGGTGGCGGAGGCAAGGTCGTCCAGTCGGAGGAGTTCGACCTGTCGCACCTGGGTGTAGACCGAGGCGTCGAAGTCCCGCAGCGAGAGCTCGAAGACGAGGACCGTGACCAGGAATCCGGCGAACAAGCCTGTACATACGAGACCTACGAAGCGCAGGGTCGTGACCGCCCGTTCTTTTCTCATGACGGCCTCAGCTCCGAAAGGCGGCCACGTGCTCGGCGGCCCAGGTGGCGAAGGTGAGGGCGGGGCGACCAAGGAGTCGTGTGAGCGTGTCCGTCGTCGGCCCCGGCTCCTTCAGACATGCGGCCGCGTAGCCGATCACACGGTCGGGCACGTCCTCGGGCAATCCCTGAGCGAGCAGCGCCCGGCGCAGCCCCTCGGGAGGAATCTCCTCGAACGACAGCTCCGCGCCGATGGCCTTGCCGATGAGTCGGACCTTGTCATGCTGGGTGAGCGACTCCGGACCGGTGATCGCATACGCCCGGTCGGCGTGGGCGGGGTCCAGCAGCGCCCGTATGGATAGCTCGGCGATGTCCCGCTGATGGATGGGGGAGGTGGCCGCATCGCCGTACACGCCCCGTACAACGCCCGTCGCACGGATCTGCGGTGCCCAGGCAAGGGCGTTGGCGGCGAAGTCGGCGCACCGCAGGAATGTCCACTGCATCCCGGAGGCCCTGGCTGCGGCCTCGACCAGCTCAAACTCCTCGGCGAAGCGCCGGTACCCGCCCCCGTACTCGACGGTGACCGCCGACAACACCACCACACGCCGCACGCCGTGTTCGGCCGCCAGCGCCGGCAACTCGGCACTCGCGCCGCCGCCGGCGCGCGGACTGAGCAGGAGAGCCTCCACGCCGTCCAGCGCCGAGGCCGGCGACTGCGGCCTGGATGGATCGCCGACGGTCAACCGAACACCGTCGGCGAACGTGACGGCTGCCGGATCACGGGTGACCGCCGCCACCCCGACTCCTTCCGCCACCAGCAGCTTCACTACGGCGCGACCGACGGTTCCGGTCGTGCCAGTAACCATGATCATGTGCACACTCCTGTGCGGGGTCCCGTCGACATCTCATGCCGCCCCTGGCGCTCGTGGGCGGTCGTACCTGAGATCCGCGGCTGGTTCCGGAGTGTGACATCCGGCCTGGTGAGTGTGACCCACATCTCAGGACGAGCCCGAGATGTCTGCGCTCACGTCCATTGGCCTCCTCAAGCCGGCAAGCCGGCAGGTCGTGAGCGGCGAGCCCTTTGCCGAGAGGCATGGTGCTGAAGAAAGATCTTGCCGCTCGTGTCCATGGCTGGTCGAAGCGTGACCAGTTCTTCGTGCCGCGCGGTCCCGCCCGTTGCCCGGGATTCGTCACGTACGGAAGTCCGGCTTCGTGGCCATGGCATTCCGGGAGCTGAGGCGTGGGTCACATGCGTGGTGTGGATGTCACACCCAGGGCGCTCCCGCGGCTCTCAGTAGTCAGACACGGCAGGAGGTTCAATGATGTCCGACACCTCGTCGGTCGGCAGTGCCGCGGAGAGCGCGGTGGACACGGCTACCCGAGTGTTCGTCGAGCACCGAGAGTTGTTGTTCTCCGTCGTCTACAACATGCTCAGCAGTGTCGCCGACACCGAGGACGTGCTTCAGGAGACATGGCTGTCGTGGGCGTCCAGAGGCGGGGCACCGGGTGCGGAGCGGATCGACAGCCCACGCGCCTATCTGGTGCGGATCGCGGTGAACAAAGCCCTCGCCCGCCAGGCCGCCATCAGCCGCCGTCGCGAGTCCTATGTAGGTCCGTGGCTGCCCGAACCGCTCGTCACCTCTCTCGCCGACGGTCGTGCTCACGGCGGTGCCGTGGACGCCGCCGATTCGGCCGAGCGCACCCAGTCGGTGTCCATGGCGCTGCTGGTCGTCCTGGAAACCCTCACCCCGCTGGAACGCGCGGTGTTCGTCCTGCACGAGGTGTTCGGCTATGCCCATACCGAGACCGCTGACATCCTCGGCCGCAGTCCCGCGGCGGTACGCCAGCTCGCCCACCGTGCCCGCGAGCATGTCCACGCCCGACGCCCCCGCTATCGGACCGATCCGCACGTGCGTCAACAAGTGACCGAGCGGTTCACCGCCGCGGTGTCAGGCGGCGACCTGCGGACGCTGCTGACACTCCTGGCGCCGGATGTGACCTTGTGGGCCGATGGCGGAGGCAAGGCCACCGCCGCGGGCCCGCGCCCGGTCCACGGCCGCGACAAGGTAGCCCGGCTACTGGCCAACGGGGCCACCCGCGCCCGCAGCAGCCTGGACATCCGCTACCGGCGGGTCAACGGCGATCCTTCGGCATTGCTGTTCAGCGGCGACTCGCCCTTCGCCGTGCTGGTCCTCGACCTGGTGCCGGACGGCCGACAGGTCTGCGGCATCTACTTCGTCACCAATCCCGAAAAACTCGAAGGTCTCACCTGAGGCCGACGACCAGGAGACCTCGCCGGAGGCGGCCGAACCGCCGGATACACACACGTCCGGCCAGGCACAGGCTTCCGTCGGCCATGAGGCGAAGAGGACGGGAATGAAAAAGATCGAACTGTCCGCCGGAACCGTCGAATACGAGGACAGCGGCGGCGACGGTCCTACGGTTGTGCTGCTGCACGGGTTCATGATGGATGCCTCGCTGTGGGCCGGGTCGATCAGTGATCTGTCCGCCGATCACAGGTGCGTGGCACCGACGCTGCCCCTTGGCGCGCATCGTCACGCGATGCGTGCGGATGCCGACCTGTCGCTGCCCGGGATGGCCCGGCTGGTCGCGGAGCTGCTCGACCGCCTGGATCTGCAGGACGTCACCCTCGTCGGCAATGACACTGGCGGGGCTATCGTCCAACTGCTCATGTGCGACGGCGCTGCGCGTGTGGGACGTGTCGTGCTCGCCTCGTGCGATGCGTTCGACAACTTCCCGCCAGGGCTGACGGGCAAGACGCTGATGCTCACCGGCAAGCTCCCGCCTCGGCTGTTCGGGCTGTTCATGCAACAGATGCGGCTTCGGGTGATCCGTCGGCTCCCGATCGCATTCGGCTGGCTGACCCTACGAGGGGACGCTGCCACCCTCCGGTGGATGCAACCGGTCATGAAGCGGCCGGAGATCCGTCACGACGCCGTGCGAACACTGCGAGCCGCAGGAGCGGACACCGGCCTCCTGGTGGCCGCGGCAGAACGCTTGTCCAGTTTCGAACGTCCCGCCCTTGTGGTGTGGGCGAGCCGCGACCGCGTCATGCCGCCTGAACATGGCCGACGCCTGGCCGAACTCCTCCCGCACGGACGGCTGGTCGAGATGGGCGACAGCTACACCCTCATCCCGCTTGACCAGCCGGCCGGGCTTTCCCAGGTGATCCGGGAGTTCACGCCAGGCCGCCTCTGACCGGACCAGCGCCGACCGACGAGAGAGAGGAGACAACGGACGAAGCTCACGATCTTCGCAGCGACCGGTGGCATCGGCCGCCACCTTCTCGAACAGGCCGTTGCCGCGGGTCACGACGTCACCGCAGTCGTACGCAATCCACAAAGCCTGCTCGGGTGGCAAGGACGGGCGTGTGTTGTCACGGCTGGCCAGTGACCAGACGGGCGGCGTAGCCGCGCCCTCGAGCCTCGGGAGCCGTGCAGACAGCGCTGATCTCGGCCCAGCCCGGCGGCCGCAGTCGTTCACCCGCCATCGCCACCAGCATGCCGTTGTCGCGGATGCCGAGACAGGTGCCGAGTTCGAGGGTGCGCGGCCAGAACGGCCCCGCGGCCGTGTGAATTGCGGTGGGTGCCTTATGTCTCACGCCCAGGCGGGGCTGCGGATCTTCCTCTGAACGACCGATGCCACCGCACTGTTGTGGTCGAGCGGTCAGCGGACCGGCAGGGTGGCGTCACCCCCTCCCATGTATCGAGTTGCAGGTCGTACGACTAGCCGCGACGGGAGCCACCAACCGCGACATCGTCGCGCATCTCCTGCTCAGCCCACGCACTATCGGGCAGCACCTGTACAAAGCATTTCCGAAACTGGGTGTCTCGTCCCGGACAGAACCGGCCCGGCTGGATCTCGACCGGTTCCAGCAAGAGCGGCTGACATGGTGAGCCATGCCCGCTGCAGTCTCGTCAGTAGTCGATCGGGCTCCGGCATCCGCACACGCTGTGTAGTCGGCGGGTGTTGCAGTAGCCGGTGGTCCAGGTGGCGATCTTCAGCCGCGCCTCGGTGCGGGTGAAGGGGTGCCGCTGGATGTACCCGACCTTGAGCACGCTGTGGAACGCCTCGCTGGCGGCGTCGAAGCACGACCTGACGCGGCCCATGGACTGGGTCACGCCCAGGCGCCCTAAGGCGCGGCGGCAGCGGCGGGAGTGGTATTCGCTGCCCCTGCCCCTGCCCCTGCCCCTGCCGCTGCCGCTGCCGCTGTGGAAGATCACGCCCTTCACGTCGCCGCCGCGAGTGGCGGCGGCCACATGCAGGGAGGCGACGATCAGCTCCGCGTCGTGCCGCTCGCCCATCGCGTAACCGAGCAGGCGGCGCGAGAACAGGTCGATGACGCAGGCCTACGAGGTCAGGTTCCATCCTGGGAACGGGCCGTGAGCCAGTCACTGGTGCGAGGCATATCGGGGCCTCCGTATGCATGTGCCGCCCCGTGACGCTCATCTGATGCTCCGGCCGTTTGGCCGGCCACCGATATGACGCGAGAGGGGTGCCTGACCTGCGCATTCTCTGCGAGCCGGTCCCTGCGACGTCTTTGCGATGACGCATCATGTGGAGTGCGAAACGGCTCGCGACCACGGCCGCGGCCCATGGTCGGCGTCCTTGGTGAAACAGCCGCGCCAGACTTCAAGGGAGCCGTTGGCGAGCGCGGTGGTGTAGTTGATGACGCGGGTGTAGCCGTCGTCGAGGAGCATCGGTAGTGCGGGTCCTGCGGGCAGGCCGTTCGCGAAGGTCTTGGCGATCCATTCCTGGACCCATGTCGACTCGTTCGTCCATTCGATGGCGGCGAAGCCCGCGCCCTCGACGCAGGCGAGCAGTGTTTCCGCGGACACGACGCAACTGTCGGTGCCGTCGAGTGACCAGGGCATGGGCCAGGGCAGGTCGGCCTGGTGCGGTTGGCAGACTTCCCAGACGGCCAGGCGCGCGCCGGGGGTGAGACGTTCGGCGATGTGACGGAACCAGGTGGTCTTGTCCCGCACGTTCATCTGGACGTGCATGGTGAGCGCGGCATCGAATGCCGGATCGGGCTGGAGGCCGGCGATGTCCCCCGCATGGAACTGGACGACGTCGCTCAGTCCGGCCCTTGCGGTGAGGTCGCGTGCGGCGTCGACGTAGGCCGGGGTGATGTCGATGCCGACGACGTGGTTGCCGGTGCGGCGGGCGATCTGGCGTGCGGGTCCGCCGAATCCGGAGCCGACATCCAGGACGACGTCACCGTGTGCAAGGGTGAGGGTGGGGATGAGCCGTTCGACTGCCTCGGCGCCACCGATGTGGAACTGGTCGAGGTTGTCCAGGGCTCCGTCGGCCGAGGCATCGAGATCGTGATGGTCGCTCAGGAGTCGGTCGATGGTCTGGCTGACGCCAGTTTCTCCGTAGGTCATCGCACCAGGTCCTCTCGATTGCTGGTGGTGTCGGCCAACTCGGCCGGATGGTGTTCGGGTCCGGGTTGCTGTGGGGGTTGAGCGGGCAAGAAGATGCCGGCGAGCAGCGCACCGGCGACCGCGACGACTCCGGCCACGACGCACCCGACACCGAGACCGTGGTCGAAGGCGCCTGTCGCGGCCTGACGTACGACGTCGGCCGCGGCGGGCCGACCATGGGCGTCGAGCTGGCTGGAGACGCCGAACGCTGCCCCGATGGACTGATGGACGAGGTTCGTCAGCCCGGACTGATCACTCGCGAGGACGCACCGCCGCCGGTCGCCACGGTCCTCTACACCCTGACTGAGGACGGTCTGGCGCTGGAGCCGGTGTTGAAGTCGCTCGGGCTGTGGGGCCTGCGGTTCATGACCGTCGAACGGCCGGACGACGCATTCCAAGCGCGGTGGCTGGCCTACGCCCCGGCGTGGTTCATCACCGACGCCGATCCCGACGCCTCACCGGCAGTCATTCAAGTCGTCGCGTCCGACGAGTCGGCCGTCATCGAGCTACGGGGCGGCCAGATCCACACCCGCCTCGGCCGAGCCACCGACCCGGACCTCGTCCTGGACGGACCACCTCGTGCCGTCCTGGGGCTGCTCACCGGCGTGATCGATCTCAAACTCGCCAGCCAGCTCGGCTTGTCCGTCCGCGGCCGACGCGACCTGCTCACCCGCCTCCGCCCAGTTGCGCAGGACCGAACGCGCACGCAGGACGTGCACCACCAATGAGCAGCGATGCCGACCTGTCGGCCATGATCGCGCAGGTCGATGCCCGGATCCAACGCTGCGAAGCGCCGGCAATCTCCGATTCCGAACTGCCCCCGCATTCCCGTGCTGACATGCTGCTGACTTTCAGTTGCCCAGCGGCACGGCGCGCAGGTGCCGATCGGAACAGCTTCGGCCGTCAGTCAGTGCGGTTCGGGATGCGGAGGTTCACTGTGTAGCCGCCGTCGGCGGTGGGCCCGGACTCGAAGGTGCCGCCCAGGAGTTCGGCCCGTTCCTTGAGGCCGATCAGGCCCTGATGGGAACCGGGAAGAGGCAGCGAGGGGCGGGTGGGCGGTGTGTTCGTGACGGTCACGCCGAAGGCGGCGCAGTCGTCGGCGCGCCAGAGCCGAACGGTCGCGGAGGCGCCGGGCGCGTGTTTGCGGACGTTGGTGAGGGCTTCCTGGACGGTGCGATAGACGGTGCGTTGTGCGGTGGTGCTGACCTCCGGCGGGAGTTCGCCGGTCAGTTCGGCGTCGATGCCGCTGGTCGTCACGAGCTTGTGCAGGTGGGCCAGGGTGGGTTGAGGGGTGAGCTCGGTGGCCCGGCCCCCGGAGGCCCGCAGCAATGTGACCATGTGGCGCAGTTCGTCGAGGGTGTCGACGCTGAGGGAACGGATGGTGCGGGCGCCTTCTTTGAAGTCGGGTTCGGTGGCGGCGACTTGGAGGGCGCCGGCTTGTACGGCGATCAGGCTGACCTGGTGGGAGACGACATCGTGCATCTCGCGGGCGAGCTGGGCGCGTTCGCGAGCGAGGACGGCCTGGGAGTGCAGGAGGCGTTCGTGCTCGCGCGCTTCTTCGATCTCGACGAGTCGGCGGGCCAGGTCCCGGCGAGCCTGGACGAGTTGGCCCAGCAGAACCGGGGCGGCGGCGGTGGCGAGGGTGTAGAAGAAGTAGACCAGGGTCCAGGTGCGGTCGTGCGGAGTGAGGTTGTTCGGCGGCCAGGGGACGGCGGAGACCAGAGCGAACATGACGGCGCACACGACGAGCAGGCGGCGGTTGCGGGAGCGTTCGGCCAGCGTGAACAGGGCGGCGAACGGGGCGAACACAATGTCCAGCATGAGGCTGGCGGGAAGGGTGAGCAGGAACACCGGGAGCGGGAAGCGCCGTCGCACGGCGAGCGCGGCGCAGGCGAGCGCGGCCGTGGCCTGCGCGACGGGGCCGGCGTCCTCCAGGCTGAGCAGGACGTCCACGACGGCGACCGCGACGACCACGGCGTCGACGGCCGGATCGGGGATCCGCGCCCACCATGCCCTGGGCGCTGTCATCGCTCGGACTCCGAGCGCCGCTGTCCTTCGTCGAGCAGTCCCGCTCGCTGCGCCAGCAGCGCCGCCTGCACTCTGCTGCCGACCCGCAGCTTGGTCAGGATCGCGCTGACGTGATCCTTGACGGTGCCCGCGCTGAGGTGGATCCGCGTACCGATCTCGGCGTTGGACAGCCCCTCCGCGATCAGCACGAGGACCTCGCGCTCGCGCTCGGTGAGCCGGCCGACCCGGGTGGCCTCCTCGTCGTCGACGGCCGCCGCGCCGGGATGACTCTGCCAGACGGCGCGGGACGCCTTCGGTGACATCACGACCCCGCCCGCAGCCAGGGTGCGAACGAGCTGGGCGAGCTGGTCGGGCTCGGTGTCCTTGAGCAGGAACCCGGCCGCGCCGGAGCTCAGCGCGGTGAGGATGTACTCGTCGGCGTCGAAGGTCGTCAGCATCGCCACCACCGGCGGTTCCGGCAGGGCGCGCAGCTGCCGCAGCACGGTCAGCCCGTCCACGTCCGGCATCCGGATGTCGAGGAGCACGACATCGGGGCCTGCCTTCCGTACGGTGTCGACCGCCTCCGCGCCGGCTGTGGTCGCGACGACCTCGATGTCGTCGGCCGCGCTCAGGATGAGTTTGAAGCCGGAGCGCACCAGCGCCTCGTCGTCCACCACCATGACCCGGATCACGTGCGTCCCGCCTCGCCGTCCCTGTGCGTACGGCTCCGGCCGCACGTCGATGTTGATTGTCACCGTTCCGACCGTAGATCGGGTTACGCCGTCCGAGGCGGGGTGGCGGGACGTTCCCGCCAGTCGGGGGGAGGGTTCCAGCCGGACGGGGGGAGCCCGGGACCCATGGACGAGGTGGTTCCGGCAGGGCGAGGGACGGTGCCGTCGGGATCGCACGGGCTGTCCTGGGAGATATGGGTCGCTCCGGGCCGGACCCCAGTCCCCAGGAAGCTCCTCATGCCCGTCTCCCGTGCCCTCGGACGTGTCGCGACACAGCCGAACGCGTTGTTCGAAGGTGCGTACGGGGCCGTACTGGCCGGCCTCGATGGCCGCCGCGCTCACGCAGTACGGCGCCCCCTCGTCGTGGCCATCCTGCCCACGATGGTGTTGCTGCTCGGTGCGGGCCGGTGCTGGTGACGCTCCGCGGCCGTCGAGTACGTGCCCTTCGGCTTCACCATTGCCCTGCTCTTCGCCGGAGGTCTGTCCGCCGCCCGCGCATCGGGCCGGACCTGGCGCTCCGCTCTGGCGGTCGGTCGTGTGGACGCGCTACTGACCGTGATCCTCATGGTCGCCGGCGCGCTCATCAAGTACCAGGCGACACATCCCGTAGGGCCCTACCCGCCGGGTGGCGGGGTAGGACCGGACAGTCGCCGGATACTCCGGGCTCGGGTTGATCTCCAGCCTGGAAATATGACCCACAACGCACGCGACACGGCGGTCACGACCCCGGTCAGCGCCCCGTCCGGGGCCGCGGAGGACAACCTGTCCAAGGCTCCCGAGACCGGACCGGTCCCGGTCGGCCGCCTCATAGGCGTGGACCTGGCCCGGGGCCTCGCTGTCTTCGGGATGTACGCGGCCCACGTCGGCCCCGACCCGTCGCAGGGCGGCGTCACCGGGCACCTCATGGAACTGGCGCACGGCCGCTCCTCCGCGCTCTTCGCCTTCCTGGCGGGTTTCTCGATCATGCTGATCACCGGCCGCCGTATCCCGAAGACGGGCCGGGCGGGCCGTCAGGCGGTGGCCAAGGTGGTGATCCGCGCGCTCGTCCTGCTGGTGCTGGGCACCGCGCTGACCTTGAGCGACACCCCGGTCGAGGTGATCCTCGCCTTCTACGGCCTGTACTTCCTGCTCGTCCTGCCGCTGTACCGGCTCAGCGCCCGCCCGCTGGCCATCATCGCCGCAGCCAGTGCCCTGGTACTGCCCCAGGTCCTGTACGTCGTCCAGCACGCGCTCCCCGCAGCCGACGTCGACGGTATCTGGGCCTGGCCCGAGGACGCCGACGGCATCGTCTCGCTCCTCTTCACGGGCAGCTACCCGGCCCTGAGCTGGATCCCCTTCGTCATCGCCGGTATGGCGGTGGCCCGCCTCGACCTGGCCGCCACCGTCGTCCGCACACGCCTCGCGATCACCGGCCTCTCCCTCGCGGTGCTCGGATACGGCGGCTCCTGGCTGGCCCTGCACCTGGTCCCCGGCGCCCTGTCGAAGCTGAGCACCGGCGGCCGGGGCGAGGGAGGATCAGCCGCGTCGGCCTGGTGGTCCGACAACTGGGGCTACCCCGACGGCAGCACCCCGGCCGAGCTTCTGGTGGCCTCGCCGCACAGTGAGACGACCCTCTCGATCCTGGCCAACACCGGCGTGGCGATCGCGGTCCTGACGGCCTGCCTCGCCGCGGTCGACGCCTTCCCGCGCTTCCACCGCTTCGCCCGCCCGGTCATCGTGATCGGGTCGATGTCCCTGACCGCGTACGTCTTCCACGTCGTCGGCATCCAGCTCCTCGCCATCGAGGAGCTGCCCGGCTCCCCGCTGCACGTCCTTCTCGGCTTCATCGTCGCCGCCACCGTGTTCGCGACGCTCTGGTCCCGCTTCTTCCGGCGCGGGCCGCTGGAGTGGCTGCTCGGCAAGGCCACAAAGGCTGCGGAGCTGGTCCGGTGAGCCGTCCGCCGAACGGCCGCAGGGAGTTGTGGTGGCTGACCGCGGCCGCGGCGGCCTGTGTCCTCGCAGTGCTGCGCCCGGACCTGTACGCGGCCGCGGTGCGGGAGTTCGTCACCGTTGCCGTCGGACACCACTGACCTGACCCCGGTCCCCCTCGAGGCATCCACAGGAGATCTTTCCTCGATCCACCGGCCCAGAGCCCTGGTGGCCGCCACCGTCTCGACGAGCGTGGCCGCGGTCGGCCGGGCCGGAGTCCCGCCGTGCTTTGGCGTCCGCCGTCGTGCCGGGCACCGGGCGGGCCGCGGTGCCGGCGGCAGCCGCCAGTGGCGTTCCTTACGTTCCGTCGTGCAGCAGGTCACCGGCCGGTCCGAGCGCTCGGGGGTTGAGGGTGCCGAGCATGCGCTGGAGGTGGGCGCGCACCTGTTCCCGTTCCTGGGGCAGAAACGGCTCCAGGGCCTCCTGCTCGCACGGTTCGACAGCGGCTTCGCCCCGCTGTGCCAATTCCACGCCCGCGGCCGTGACGGACATCTCGACGATCTTTCCGTGCGTGGGATGGGCCCGCCGTTCGACCAGCCCACGCTCCACCAGATCCCGCAGCGCTGTGCCCATGGACTGGGCGGTGACGCCGCAGCGGCGGGCCAGTTCGGCACTGGACAACGTCCCGTCCAGGCTCAACCGAACGAGGGCGCTGAACTGCGCCTGGGTCAGCTTGAGTGGGCGTAGCGCCTGCTCCATGCGCTGCGCGTATGCCTGCGAGAGCTGCCAGATCAGATAGCCGACGCGCTCGCCGGGATCCTTCACCTTCACTGCCGCCTCCACGTATCTGTTAACTTATATAAGTTACCTTATATAGTGAAGATCGAGGAACCATGTCCAGCACCGTGTCCACAGGTCAAGGTCATCTCCCCGGCGCCAACCCGGGGCCGGCGCGACACCGTCACCAGCCAGGTCCGCAGACGGACGCTCCACCCGAGCGCCCGGGGCTGACCGGTTCGCAGGCGGTGGTCAAGCCCGTGATCACCGTGCTGACGATCGGCCTGGTCTTCGTCAGTGTTTTCCTTGCCGCCTTCCATACGCCCCAGGCACACCGCCTGCCGGTCGCTGTTGCCGCATCCGACAAGACCGCGGCACTCTTCGACGTCCGGCTGCAGCGCGTCGCGCCGGACGGTTTCCAGGTCGACCGATACCCGGACAACGCCTCGGCCCGCTGGGCGGTTGAGCACCGCCACGCGTATGCCGCGCTGCTTGCCGACGGCGGTGCGCCCATGATCGTGTACGCGGGTGCGAACGGCCCCGCGGTGTCCGCACTGGTGGCGCCCCTCGGCAGTCTGTGTGCACCCGGCTGTCACACGGCGGAGCAGAAGCTGCCCGTGATCGACATCCTTCCCCTCTCGCGGGGAGACAGCCGCGGGCTTTCGGTCTTCTACGCGTCATTCGGCCTGGTGCTGGCAGGTTTCCTCTTCGGCCAGATGACCTATCAAGTGGCACCGCGACTCTCCTTCGGGCAGCGCGTAGGCAGTCTGGCGCTGTTCGCGGTCGTCGGCGGGCTGGCGACAGCACTCATCGCGAGTACGGCCTTCGGCGCCGTACCCGGTCCCTTCCTGGGCATCGCGGGACTGGTGGTGCTGATGGCGGGGGCCGTAGCGGCCGCCACTGTGCTCCTGATCCGGGTCTTCGGCCCGGTCGGAGTTCCGCTGGCGTCGATCTTTATGTTGATCATGGGGAACGCCACCAGCGGTGGGGTGCTGCCGCCCGACTTTCTGCCCGGTTGGCTGAAACCACTTGCCTCGGTGATGCCTGCGGGCGTCGGCGTCCGCGCACTGGACGGGATCGCCTACTTCCACCACGACGGACTGACCAGCGGCATCGTGGTGCTGTCGACATGGATCGCGCTCTGCGTCGCGGCGCTGTTCCTGCTCGACCGGATCGTCGCATCGGCCGCGATCCTGCACGCCGCGAGGCCGTGAGGTCGCCGTCCTGTGCACCTGACGGACGTGACGCCCGAGATGATGGCCGGTGGCGATGCGGGAGCGGCCGGCAGAGGAGCAGTCGTGACTTTCAGCGACCACATCTCCCGCACCACCCGAACAAGCCATGCAGTGCATCATGCCCGGCAGCACCTCGGCCTCCAGGAGAGCGTCCTGGGACCGCGGGTCAAAGCCGTCCGCAACCACGCGGTAGCCGCGTGATCCCGCCACTGGACGGCCGTAAGCGGAGAAACGGAGACCGGAGGATCATGCATCCCGAACCGTCCGTCACAACAGGTGACCTTGAAGAGGCTGTCTCTGTCTTTGTGCAGCACCGGGCACGTCTGTTCGGAATCGCCTACCGGGTGCTCGGCAGCGTGGTCGAGGCTGAGGACGTGGTCCAGGAGGTGTGGCTGCGCTGGCAGAAGGCAGACCGCTCCGCGGTGGTCAGCCCGGTGGCCTTCCTGTCGAGCGCCACGACCCGCTTGGCGATCAACGTCGCTCAATCGGCGCGTGTGCGTCGGGAGACCTATATCGGGCCGTGGTTGCCCGAGCCCATCGACACCAGCTCGGATCCGGAGGTGGGCGCGCAGCGCGCGGAGGCCCTGGAGCTGGCTCTGCTGCTGGTGCTGGAGAAACTGAACCCCGTCGAGCGCGCCGCATACGTCCTGCGTGAGGCGTTCGACTACGCCTACTCCGAGATCGCCGAAATCCTTCAACTCAGCATTGTCAATGTGCGGAAGATCGTAAGCCGTGCTCGCAAGCATCTGTCGGACGAGCATCGGGAGAGCGTGGACGCGGCGGAGCACCGACGCCTTCTGAACGCCTTCGTCTCAGCAGCTCAAACGGGGGATGTGGCCTCGTTGGAAGCCCTTCTCACGCCTGATGCCGTCAGTCTGTCCGACGGCAACGGTATGCGGGGTGTCGCTCGTATACCTGTGCTGGGCCGTGCACGCGTGGCCCATCTGGCGACTGCCTATCCGCCGTTCTGGCAGGGCGTGGACCTCAGGCCGGTCGACGCCAACGGCCGTACGGGCGTGATGATCTACCGGGATGGTGAGCCCGCGACGTTCCTGACGACAGCCGCCTCGAAGGAAGGCATCTACAAGGTGATGTGGGTGTTCAACCCGAGCAAGGTCGCCGCGTTCCTTGACTCGCGTTCCCGCTGCGCACCTGCTCCCGGCCCTGCGTCGGACGATGCGTGACTGCGGCGGCGTTCGCGCGGGCGGTAGCCGTTGCCATGGTCTCGGGACCCGCCACCCCCGCCGGGGTGGTACGGCGATGACATCGTCGCGGAGGCCATCACACAGGCATTGGTGTCACACCTTGCCGGGCTGTCCGGTCAGTAGTGCGTAACGGCAACTCTGCTAGGAGAACCCATGGATTCGCGTCTCGACTACTACGGCAATTCCCTTGCGACCAAGGTGCTGAAGCACCTCTACTCAGCCAGCAAGGTACTGTCGGACTCGACGCTGCCGGCCACTGTTCAGCGTCTGGTGGAGATCCGTGCCAGCCAGATCAACGGATGCGGCTTCTGCACCGACATGCACACCAAGGACGCGGCCCACGCCGGGGAGACCTCGGTGCGGCTCAGCCTGGTTGCCGCCTGGCGGGAGGCAACGGTCTTCACCGAGGCCGAGCGCGCCGCGCTGGAGCTGGCCGAGCAGGGCACCCGGGTCGCGGACGCGGCCGGTGGGGTCACGGACGAGGCTTGGGCGAACGCCGCCAAGCACTTCGATGAGGACCAGCTCGTCGCGCTGATCTCCCTCATCGCCGTCATCAACAGCTACAACCGCATCAACATCATCAACCAGCAGCCGGCCGGCAGTTACCAGGTCGGCCAGTTCGGCTGAGCCAGGGCGTCCGGCCCGGCCGGACGCGTACGGTCCGTCTCCGCGTCGCCCCGCCCTCTGCAGGGAGACGGACTTCGGGCGCCGGCTGATTGCACAGGGGTTCCAAGCCGTGCTGCAGCACCGGGTAGCGGCTCGGGCAGTCACCTTGGCTCCCCTTCGGCGGCGGCGCGTGCCGGGTCGGCGGCGTGGATGAGCTGGCGCAGTGCCCCGTAGTAGACCTCGTGGTCGACGGTGGCGGGGAGGATCGTGGCGAAGTGCCCGGTCAGTACCGGGAATTCCTCGGGGTCGAGCGCTGCCAGTGCCGTTCGGGTGGCGGCCTGGGCGGCCTTGGGGTCGCGATGGTCGACGAAGCTTGCGCTGCCGAGGGTGAGCAGGTACATCCGCCGGTAGGCCGTGATGGCTTCCTCGGGGGTCATGCCGGCCGCGATCGAGTCGGCGAGCTGCGGCTCCACCAGGCGCCCCAGCAGTTGCGGGCCGAGCCAGGGGCGGCTGCCGCGCAGGGCTACGAGCCCCGGGTGGGCCGTCAGCAGCTTGTACAGGGCGGTGAACCGGGCCGCGGTGGCGGTGGCCCAGTCGGTGCCGGGCGGGATGTCGGGCAGGCGGGCGGCGAGATGGTCGGTGACCAGGTCGAGCAGCCCGGCCAGGTCCGTGCAGCGGCGCTGGAGCGAGGAGACGGCGATGTCCAGCGCGGCGGCCAGGGTGCGGAAGCTGAGTGCGGCGGGCCCGTCCCTGTCCACGATCAGCAGGGCCGTTTCGGCGATGCGGTCGGGTGTCGCGAGATCCAGGGGAGCGGATTGCCTAGGCATACGGGTCAGCGTACGGTACACCGTACCGCTACGCTGGGCCCATGGCCCCGCACGGAGGCGACATGCCCGCTGCCACGGCGCTCGACCGTCCAGCTGCCCGTCCCGGTCGCTGTGGTCGCCTGGCAGCGGGCCGGGTTTATGCCCGGACCGCCGTCTCGACGGCCCGCTGGGACCCGGCGACGAACAGCACCCTCGGCCCGACCACCACCGGCCAACTCATCGCCTGGTCGTAACCGCCCTCTCACCGCAGGAGCAGCACCGTGCACCAGCTCACGTACGGCGACATCAAGGCCGCCACCGACCGGATCACCGGACGCATCCGCCCTGTCACCCTCGCACCCCTCGACTCCGGCGCGATCCGCACCGGGCGCCACGACCCCCTGGACGACCCTCCCGAGCAGCCCTGCGAGGTGTGGCTGGCCCTGGAGTTCATGCAGCACACCGGATCGTTCAAGGCCCGCGGCGCGCAGAACTTCCTCCAGGCCCACCTCGACGCCGGCACTCTTCCCGACGCCGGGGTGACGATCGCCTCCGGCGGCAACGCCGGCCTGGCCTGCGCCTGGGCCGCCCAGCAGCAGGATGTGCGGGCCACCGTCTTCCTGCCCGCCAACGCGCCGCAGGTCAAGGTCACCAAGCTCCGCTCCTACGGCGCCGACGTGCGGCTGACCGGGACGGAGTATGCGCAGGCACTGGCCGCATGCGAGGACTTCGCCGCCGCCACCGGCGCGCTCCCCTCGCACGCCTACGACCACCCGCTGATCGCGGCCGGGGCCGGCACGCTGCTGGAGGAGATCCACCAGCAGATCCCGGGCCTGGACACCGTGGTGGTCGCGGTCGGCGGCGGCGGACTGTTTGCCGGGGTGGCCGCCGCCGCCCGGCATCACGGCATCCGAACCGTGGCCGTCGAACCGCAGAACTGCCGTGCGCTGAACGCCGCCCTGCAGGCAGGCCGCCCCATCGACGTCACCGTGGATTCCATCGCCGCCGACTCCCTCGGGGCCCGCCGCGCCTCTGCCATGGCTTTGCACTCCGCGCAACAGGACGGTGTGCACTCCGTGCTGGTGCCGGACGCGGAGATCGTCCGGGCCCGCCAGGCGCTATGGGATCACCGCAAGGTGGCTGTCGAGCACGGCGCCGCCACCGCGCTGGCCGCGCTCACCTCCGGCTACCGGCCCGGCAGCGGCGAGAAGGTCTGCGTCATCCTGTGCGGGGCCAACACCGACCCCGGCGACCTGGTGGGCCACCCCACCGGGCACTGAGCAGCACAAGAAGGGGGAAGGCAGCCGAGCAGCACGCCCGGCTGCCCCTTGGGGGATCCGCGCAGTCGGCCTCATGCGCCCGTGACGTCCCGGGAACCGGCCATGAGGAGATGCGTGGTCGATTCATCGAGGGCTATCGGCATGCGCTCCTCGAAACTTCCGGGTTCGGGCCAGTACGTCGCCGTGAGCCAGTCCTGGCGAAGGATTGCTTCGACGACGTTGTGAGCGCTCTTGTCGATGGAGTCGAAGAAGAACGGGCCCGCGACCTTGGCCATTGCTCGCATGTACCACGGGGACATCCGGAGGATGTCTGTCTTCGCGGCGCCCGCGTTGACCACCCCGGCGAGGATGGCCGGTTCGGTATGGGCGAGGTGGGCGGCGTAATGGTGGTTGGCGAGTTGGATCGCCTCCCTGCCGTGCCGGAAGTTGAACGGTTCGAACGTAGGGAACCGCTCGAAGTCGGCCTGTGTGGAAGGGGGGATGCTCGCGGTCATCATGACGACGCGGGCGCTTCCGGCGCGGCGCAGCGCGGGCAGCAGCAGTTGCGTGAGGTGGTAGCGGCTCAGGTAGTTGACCGAGAAGAACGGATGGAGTCCGTCCGCCGTGCGCAGTTCCTTGAAGGTGAGGACCCCCGTCGAGTGCAGGAGCGCGTCGATGCGGTCGTGTTCCGCGAGGACGCGCCGGGCGGCGTCCCGGACACCGTCGTGTGTCGACAGGTCGACGGAGAGGAACGAGGCCCGGTCGGCCGCGTCGCCGAAGGAGGCGACCGCCGCCTCGCCCTTGCGCCGATCGCGGCCGAGGAGGACGAGGCGGTGGCCGCGAGCGAGGAACTCCCGCGTCGCCCGCAGGCCGATTCCGCTGTTGCCCCCGCTCACGAGGATGGTCTGCACGGGCCGGCCGAGGCCGCCTGATGCCCCGTTGCGGGCGGCCTCGCCCTGCCCGCCGCCCGCACCGGTTGCAGGCCGTATGTGGCGGGCCGGAACGGCGAGACGTGCTGTCCGACCTGCCGCGCCCCTCGGCGGTGTCGGCTCCGACCGCTGATCACCTTGTTCAGAGCGCCCGCAGGGCATTGCCGAGGTCTGGGCCGCGGGTTTCCCAGCAGCGGATGTCACCGGCATCGGAGACCAGGTCACCCAGGTACCAGTCGCCGTCGACGGCCCGGACCACACAGAGCCCTTCCAGGTCGATCGCGCAGGTGGCCTCGAGGGGTTCGCCGTCGAGGGTGACACTGCCTGGTGCGTCGAGCAGCCGGGCTTCCGGGCAGCCGGTGACGCGCCGGACATCTGCCAGGGACCAGGGCTCGGGCAAGCGCTCGTCCCGGCGCTCGGTGGCAGGGAGGAGCTCGACCACGGCGTGGCCGAGTTGGGGCCGGATCCATGCGCCGTCGCGCTCGATGCCGAGCACGCCGCCGAGGAAGGCCATGTCGAATGTGCCGGCGGGGGTCTCCCAGCGGAACGGGACGCGGGACACATGGGAGGGGAAGTGCTCTTCCGCAGTACTGCCTGGGCCGAACGACTGCTTGGGAGAAGGACCGTCGTCGGTGTAGCGGTGGGCGAAGAACGCGTTGATCCAGCCCGTGACCCGGTCGCCGCCGGAGAGCGACTCCCACTTGTAGAGCGAGCACCAGAATGCGTGGTCTGTACCCCATCCCGAGGCCGTCGCGCTGATCGCATCCAGCACCGGGTGCAGCGCGGTGAACCACGGCCGCAGGTCTTCGAACCACCCCGCCAGCTCACGCACCCGGGCCGCCAGCAGGCGCCAGTCCCGGTCCGTGCCCTCCAGCCGGATCCGCGGAATGCCGCAGAGCGTCTGCCAACGGAAACGGTAGTACGGGCTGACCACGTCCATCAGCGTCACCAAGGCGGCTGTGGCGTCGGCGCGGGTGGTGGTCGAGAACGCGGGCTGGAAAAGGTCTGCCACCTCGGCGCCGATGCGGTCGCGGAGAGGTTGCTGCACCAGGTTGATCGAGCGCTCCCAATCCAGTGGGGCCAGGTCGTCGCGGACAGCGATGGTCTGCCGGTGTCCGGGCGTATCGGTGAACAGCCCTGCGTATGTGCCCGAGTTCAGGCGGACGTGGACGGCCACCTCGTGTACGACGGCGTACCAGAGGAGGTCGGGCGAGAGGCTCAGCGGCAAGTGGGCTGCGAAGCACAGGTGGATGGCACGCAGCAGGAGGCTCGAAGTGGGTTCGGTGATCTCCGGACCGTCACTGGACCGGCCGACGAGGCGGTCGGTACTGCGGTGTTGGAAGCTCGCCGGGTCACGGAGCACTGCCCGCAGGAAGCGTTCGTTGTCGAGTTCGGTGAGATCGGCGGCAAGCCGTGCGGCCTCGGCGTCCTCGCCGACCGGCAGGTCTATCTCGAATGCCATCCGTCCCCCCGGACGCGTAGATCAGCCCCGATCATATGGGCCGGCGGACTTCACCGGGCCTGAGTTGCTCGTCATCGTCGGCTGCATGACCGGTAGGGCGGCGCCGGTAGGCCGACCGGCCCGCTGAGGCTCGGCACGCTTTACCACTGCTGTACCTTCCGGATGCCCCTTGGCCATTCGTGGTGATCAGACTTCCGGTCGCGCGCCATGGTGACGCGCGACGAGGAGGGGATCTGATGAACCGTCTGGGAATCGTGACCGCGGCCGCCACGGCCGTTGTCCTGTCCCTGGTCGGCACCGGACCGGCCGGCGCCGGGACGCCGAAGCTCCAGGCACGCGACGACGCCTACACCGCGCACGCCGGGCGGACGCTGACCATCGGATCGCGGCATGGCGTACTGGCCGACGACTCCGGCAGCCCGACGACTCTCGTTGCGCACACGAAGACCGCCCACGGCACGCTCGCCCTCAAGCAGGACGGTTCGTTCAGCTACACACCCGACGCCGGCTACCACGGCACCGACACCTTCACCTACACGATCAGCGACGCCGTACGGCTGTACCAGACCCACCTCAAGCCCCTCGCCGTCATCGGCGGGGTGCCGGTCACGGCCGGGGCGTACGGTTCGTCTCTGTACCCGGTGCCCGGCTCGAAGGACGAGTTCTACGGCCTCACCGACCGGGGCCCGAACGTCGACGCGCCGAACGGCGGCAAGGTGCTGCCGCTGCCGGACTTCGACCCCGCGATCGGAAAGTTCCGGCTGCGAGGCACCAAGGCCGTACTGGAGCGGACGATCCCGCTGCGCGCCGCCGACGGCACCCCGTACAACGGGCTCGTCAACTCCCAGGCGAGCACCGGCGAGAACCTCGTCGACCTGAACGGCACCGCGCTGCCGCACTCCCCGTACGGTTACGACTCCGAGGGCCTGGTGGCCATGCGCGACGGCACCTTCTGGGTGTCGGACGAGTACGGGCCCTACATCACGCACTTCGGCCGCGACGGCCGGGCCATCGAGCTGCTCTCGCCCTTCGACGGCTCGCTCCCCGCCGAGCTGGCCAAGCGCGTGCCCAACAAGGGCATGGAAGGGCTGACCGTGACCCCCGACGGCCGCACGCTCGTCGGCATCATGCAGTCCGCGCTCCAGCAGCCCGACCTGCCGAGCAGCGTCAAGGTCAAGAACGTCACCACGCTGCGCATCGTCACCTACGACCTGCGCACCCACGCCACGCACGAGTACGTGTACCTGCTCGACGACCCCAAGACGAACAGCGGCGCGGTCAGCGAGATCACCGCCCTGAGCAGTACCCGCTTCCTCGTCGACGAACGGGACGGGAAGGTCGAACCGGGCGCCTACAAGAAGCTGTTCGCCATCGACATCTCGGGCGCCACGGATATCGGCCCCTCGTCGACGGTGCCGGGCGCCGCGTACGACGCGGCCAAGGGCGGGCTGCTCGTCGGCTCGGACCGGCAGACGATCGAGGGCTACGTGGGCGCCGGCAACACCGCGACCGCCACGGCCGCCCTGCAGTCCGCAGGCATCACCCCGGTCGCCAAGCGCCTCGACCTCGACCTCGGTAGCCTGGTCAGTGGCCTCGACCCGACCGGCGGCTTCTTCGGCCACGACAAGATCGAGGGCGTCGCCACGACGGACGGCGGCCGCACCATCGTCGTCAGCAACGACAGCGACTTCGGTGTCGACGGCGTCTCCGACTCGACCCCCACCCCGCCCTACTCCCTGTATGCCAAGGTCCTCCCGAACGGCACTCAGGACGACGGCGAGTACCTGGCCGTCGACACCACCCGCCTCCCTGCCGCGACCAGCACGGCGAGCGTGACGATCAACGTCAAGTGACCGCCCGCGCCACAGAGCCCCGAAAGGACCCCGGCATGAAACGTGCCTTCCTGTCCGGAGCCGTCCTGGCCGTGACCCTGGCGTCGGCCTCCGCCGCCCTCCCGGCGCAGGCCGACGCCGCACACGCCGACGTCCGGCACTACTACACGACCAAGACGCCCTACGCACCGCAGGAGCGCCTTGCCGACTACCAGCCCTTACCCAAGGGCTTCGCCCCTGTCTTCACCGAGAACGTCGCCCGGCACGGCTCACGCGCCATGTCGGACAGCGGCGACGGCGACGCGGTCCTCGCGGTGCTCAACAGCGCTCAGCAGCAGGGCGCGCTGACCGCCCTCGGCAAGCAACTCGCGCCGCAGGTCGAGGCGCTGCTCGCCGCGGGCTCGTCGATCGGCTACGGCAACCTCTCCGGCCTCGGCGCCCAGGAACAGCGGCAGACAGCCCTGCGCATGGAGCGTCGTCTGCCGTCCCTGTTCGCGGACATCGCCGCCAAGGACGAGCCCATCGAGGTCGAAACGTCGGGCGTGGCCCGCGCCGTGGCGAGCGCGAAGGCCTTCACCGGCGGACTGACCGAGGGCGACCCGGCGCTGGCCCCGCGCATCCAGGCCCCGGTCACCAACAAGAACCTGCTGTACTTCCACAAGCAGCCGCAGAACGCCGACTACCAGGCGTACCTGGCGAGCGACCCGGAACTCGCCGCGGTGCTCGCCGAGATCGACGGGCGGCCCGAGACCGCGAAGGCGGCCCGGAACGTCGTATCCCGCCTGTTCACTCCGGCCTTCGTGACGGCGATGTCCGCCGACGACCGGATCTCGTTCTCCCGCTCCCTGTACGAGCTCTACAGCGCGTCCGCCGACCTGCGCGTCGAGGCACCCGACGTGGACCTCGACGCCTTCCTCCCGGCCCGGGACGCCAAGTGGTTCGCGTACCTCGACGACGCCGAGGAGTTCTACCAGAAGGGCCCCGCCTTCAAGGGCCGCACCATCACCTACAAGATGGCCGGCGTCCTGCTGGACGACCTGTTCGCGCAGGTTCGGGCGAAGGCCGGCGGCACCAGTGACAAGGGCGCCGTGCTCCGCTTCACCCACGCCGAGGAGATCGAGCCGCTCGCCGTACTGCTCGGCCTGCCCGGCAGCACCAAGCAGGCGGACCCGGCCGATCCGTACACGTACCGGAACAACCCCTGGCGTGGAGCGACGGTCGCCCCGATGGCGGCGAACATCCAGTGGGACCTGTACGCCAGGACGTCGCCACGGGGCACGAAGTACCTGGTGCGGATGCTCTACAACGAGAAGGAGACCGCGTTCAAGCCCTCCTGCGAGCCGGTCGCCAGGGGCAGTTACTTCTACGACCTGAACGAGCTGGAGCGCTGCTTCGACCGGAACTGAAGCGACTGGCGGGCCTGCGACCAGGGCCTGGTCGTCGCGGGGTCCTGGTCGTGGAATGCGGCACCGGGGGAGAGCCAGGCCGAGCTATTCACTGATCGGCCGGCTGGATACGGCGACCCGTGAGGCGCCTGGGCTGGATCGACACCCACATCTCACGTGCGCCGCCCGCCCATGGCTCGGTGTGGGCATGCTCGGTCAGCCGCCGCACGACGTCGGGCTCCGTGACAATCCGCGCGGAGCCGACGACGAGCACGCTCCAGCCCTGGCTCATGGCCTCGTCCATGTGGTCGACCTCGAAGGCGACCTCCGCTCCCACGGCCGCCGCGGGCACGGAGTCGGGCGCCGTCCGGTAGGCGATCGCGCCGTCGATGACCTCGTAGTTCACCGGGACGACCGCCGGACCATCGGGAGTCGACACCGCGATGCGCCCCACACCGTGTGTGGAAAGGAGGCTGCGGCATTCGTCGGGGCCAAGGTGCCGCAGCTCAGGGTGCAGGAGTGCGTGACCCTGGCCCGGCGGCAGATCGATGCCGCCCCCACGCAGGGCCGCGACGCTGGTGCCCAGCGCCGTCGCCAGGCGGATGAGAGTCGCCAGGCTCGGATCGGCCGGCTGCTCTTCAAGGTATGCGAGGTAGTCCGGCGCCATTGCGGCGCGGCGGGCAGTCTCTTCCCGGCTCAGGCCCTGTCGCTTGCGTTCGGCGGCCACGCGTCGGCCGATGTCGCCAGGGTTGGGTACTCCGCCGAGCGAAGCCGCGCCGGGCACCGCACCCGCCTCGACCACACCCGGCGGCCGGGAAGGCTCGTGCGTACTCACTGGCTCGTGCGCGACGTGACGGACGTGCGCGTCGGGCCCGGGGAACAGGAGGGTCACCTCGCCCGTGTCCGACCAGCGCACGTCGTAGGGAGGCGTTCCATCCGCATGGTGAAGTCCGACGATCTCGCCGTCGCGCCTGGTGGCGCCGGTCGCCGGGCTTTCGATGACGAGTTGATCGCCGAGGTGAGCTCGCATGATCGCCGCCCTTCCCTCACAGTCGTGCCGTACCCAACGTGCCACGCGCGACATGCCGACGCACGCGTGGCCGCGACGCGCCCGGCCTCCTGGAGGAACCGTGCCCTGCACGGGACCATGCGGAACCGTGCTCTACATGGGACGGCGTCGGGGGTCGATGGTCCCGGTGCCCGGCTGCGGTCGGTCCCCGGCGGCCGTGTCGTCGATGGTGTAGTCGATCATCGGCCTGACCGTGACCACGCCCTCCACGCCGCCGGCGAGCCGTTCGGCGATCTCGGCGGTGCTGTGGTTCTCGACCTCGCCGCGCAGGGTGACGACACCGTCGTGGACCTGGACCTGTACCTCGTCTCCGCCCAGCCGCAGCATCCCTTTCAGCACATCGTCACGTATCTCCACGCGGATCTCCTCGTCCGGGCGCAAGTAGACGTGGAGCAGGTCCGAGCGGCTGACGATGCCGATGATGCGGTCGGTCTCGTCCACGACCAGCAGCCGCTTGACCCGGTGGCGGTCCATCGCACGGGCCGCCTGGGCGACCGTCCAGTCGGCGTGGGCGGTGACGACGGGGGTGGTCATCAGCCCGGCGGCGTTCTCCGCGCGTGCCTTGGCCTTCTCGCGGGGCCATCCGGGCGGAGCCCCCTGTCCACCGGCCGGCTGTTCGGCCTGCTTGCGGAGCAGGTCGGCTTCGGACACCAGCCCCATCGGCGCACCACGCTCGTCGGCCACGGGCACGGCGCTGATGCCGTGGCTGGACAGAACGGAGGTGATCTCCTTGAACGGGGTGTCCGGCAAGACGGTGACGACATCGCGTGTCATCACTTCGCTGACCGTACTGTGCTGGGCGGTCATCGTCACAGCTCCTTCCTGCCCGCGCATCGCGCAGCGGACGACGGTTCGCCCCCACCTTCCACTGTGCTCCTTCTGCGCCCGGTCGCTTCCAGGGCCGGTGGTCCCCAATGTCATGCTGATGAGGGCGGCGGCCCCTGTCAGGCAGTCCGCTGGAGGAGCAGAACGCGGATGCCGTGCGGGAGTTGTTCCCGCGCCGCCTCCAGATGCCCGGGCGAGCCGCGCTCGCGTATGACGGCGGTGACCGCGGAGTGGATCCGGGGCTGGTCTGCCGGGGACGGGGCTCCGGCCGTGCGCGCAGGGCCTGTGGGCGATAAGTGTGGAAGGTGACACATCCAGGTGCAAGGAGGCTGTCATGAAGCGATCGACGCCACCACAGGCTCCTGAGATCCAAGTGGAGACCCAGGGACAGATGCCGCCGGGCGTGATCGAGTACGCGCAGGAGAAGCTGCGGGCACTCATCGGCCGGACGAGGAAGCCGGTCCTGTTCGTCCGCGTCAAGCTGACGCAGATGACCAACCCCGCCATGGCACGACCGGCGATCGCCCAGGCCAATGTGGACGTCAACGGGCGTCTCGCCCGCGCACGCGTCGCCGCCGACACCGTGACCGAGGCCGTCGACCTGCTGCAGGACCGGCTCGCTGCACGGCTGCGGCGACTGGAGGAGCACTGGGAGGCCCGACGCGGCAAGACGCCCGGGCCGCCCGAGCACGAGTGGCGGCACGGCAGCGAGCCCACCCACCGCCCCGACTACTTCCCGCGTCCGGCAGAGGAACGCCAGGTCGTGGGCCACAAATCCTTCTCCCTGGCCCGCGAGTCACCTGACGAGGCGGCCTTCGAGCTGGAGATGATGGACTACGGCTTCCACCTGTTCACCGACATCGGCACAGGCGAGGACAGCGTGCTGTACCGGTCCGGCCCGACGGGCTACCGCCTCGCCCAGGTGCACCCCCACCCCGACCTGGTCGGCCCCGTGGCTGTGCCGCTCACTGTCAGCGACCTCCCTGCCCCCGAGATGAACGTGGCCGAGGCGAAGCAGCGGCTCGATACCACCGGATTCCCGTTCGTGTTCTTCGCCGACGAAACCACCGGACGGGGAAACGTCCTGTACCACCGCTACGACGGCCATTACGGCCTGATCTCCCCGGCCGAGTAACCGCCCGGCCCGCCGCCTCGCCGTGACCGCGGACCTCGGGCGGCTGCGGAGTCGGCACTGCCCGAGTTGCGCATGTGTCACGGCGGCGCGGGAACACGGTCGGCATGGTCGGCGACATGGACGACGACAGGACCGCGCGGCGGCAGGGCACAAGCGGCCACCGGTTGGTGCCGCACACGGCCGATCTGCGGATCGAGGCGTGGGGGGTGAGCCGGGAGCAGTGCCTGGTGGAGGCGGTACTGGGGCTGGTGGGGTCCCTCGCCGACGTGTCCGGGGTGCGGCCCACGGCAGTGCAGCGGATGCGGCTGGCGGAGGCGAGTGACGAGGAACTGCTGGTCATGCTGCTGGACGAGGTCGTCTACCGCCTCGAGGTGCACGGTCAGGTGCCCGTGGACGTGGAGGCGGACACCACGGACGGCGGTCTCGATCTGCGGCTGGGGGTCGCCGACCTCGCTGACTTGGAGATCATCGGCGCCGTCCCGAAAGGCATCTCGTGGCACGGGCTGCACATCGGGCCCGGCCCCTACGGCTGGTCGTGCGCAGTGACCGTTGACGTGTGACGTGTGACGTGTGGTGAGTGACGTATGCGGCGGGCGGGGAGTCAGCCCTTGACCACGCCGAGCGGCACCAGCCGGGCCACCGTGCGGCACAGCCCCGCGCCCTCGCTCGCCGCGACCACCGCGCTCACGTCCTTGTACGCCTCCGGGGTCTCCTCAGCCAGGCTGCGCAACGACTTCGGGCGCACCGCGATGCCCTCCCGTTCCAGGCGCGCCCGCAGTTCCTGGCCCGTGATCGCGCGGGCGGCCGCGTGGCGGCTCATCACCCGGCCGGCCCCGTGGCAGGTGGAGTAGAACGCGTCGCCGCCAGTCACCCCGGTCAGCAGGTACGAGGCCGTCCCCATGGTGCCTGGAATCAATATCGGCTGGCCGAACTCCCTTATGTCCTCGGGGAGTTCGGGATGCCCGGGCGGGAAGGCCCGCGTGGCGCCCTTGCGGTGCACGCACAGCCGGCACCGCCTCCCGTCCACCATGTGCGTCTCGATCTTGGCGAGGTTGTGGGACACGTCGTACACCAGGGACAGCCGGGTGCCCGCCTCGCGGCGAAAGATACGGCGGGCCGCGTCGGACAGCAGCTGACGGTTGGCACGGCCGTAATTGGCGGCGGCGGCCATCGCGCCCAGGTAGTCCCTGCCCTCCGGCGAGTCGACCGGGGTGCAGGCCAGCTGCCGGTCGGGCACGGTGATGCCGTACCGGGTCATGGCCCGGTCCATGGCCCTCACGTGATCGGTACAGATCTGGTGGCCCAGGCCGCGCGACCCACAGTGGATCATCACGCACACCTGGCCGACGGCGAGCCCGAAGGCGGCGGCGACCGGCTCGTCGTACACCTCGGCGACCTGCTGCACCTCCAGGAAGTGATTGGCGGATCCCAGGCTGCCCACCTGACCCAGGCCCCGCTCCCGTGCCCGCCCGCTCACCTGCGTCACATCCGCGTCGGCGACCCTTCCGCCGTCCTCGCACCGCGTAAGATCGCGCTCCTCACCGTGCCCCTGCTCCACCGCGTACCGGGAGCCGCCCCGCAGGATCCGCTCCAGCTCTCCCGGCCCGATCGTCTTCCATACGCCGCCGGGGCCCGCCCCACGCGGGATCACCCGGGCCAGGCCGTCCATCACCGCGGGCAGCGTCCGCTCGATCTCCCGCCGGTCGCAGTCGGCGGCGAGCAGCCGCACCCCGCACGAGATGTCGAAGCCGACGCCGCCGGGCGAAACCACACCGCCCTCGTCCACCGCGGTCGCCGCCACGCCGCCGATGGGGAAGCCGTAGCCCCAGTGAACGTCAGGCATGGCGTAGGAGGCGCCTACGATCCCGGGCAGGGTGGCCACGTTGACCACCTGCCGCAGCGACTGCTCCGCATCCGCCAGCAGCTCCCGGGAGGCGAACACCACCCCGGGCACCCGCATGTCACCGTGCGGCTCGATACGGAAGCGGCAAGGACGTTCCTCGACGAGTTCCATCGCGGCCTCCTGCTGTGTGAACGTGCCGACGTCCCCCGTCTCGTCGGGCCGACGGGCCCACGGCGAGGGGACAGCCCGTGTGCTGCGGCACGTCATGTACGGCCGTGTACCGGGCACCAGCTGGAAGATCATCGGCGTCATCTTGTTCCCCGGCGGGTCCGCGGGTCCGCGGGTTCGCGGTCCGCGTTCCAGGTTCCTCACCGCCGCGTACCCCTGATCCGGCCCCGGTCGTCCCGTCATCGCGGGTCTTTTACGGCCGGTAGCTGCAAGGAGTACGTGCGACCCTCGATGCCCCATTCCCCCACCTGGGGCTTCGCCCCGGCATCGATCGCCCGCAGGGTGGGCCGCCCGATGTGCGCGTAGACCAGCCGCCGCACACCATGCCGTTCGGCCTGCTCGCCGACCGTGCCGACGCTCGCGTGGCCGCCCACGCCGCCACGGAACCGTAACGGCCGGTTCCACCCCGCGGCCTCGGCGAACATCAGGTCGGCCCCCGCAGCCCACTCCGGGAACTCCCAGAACTCCGGCGCCCACACCACTGCCAGGCCCTGTGCCTCGATGCGGTAGCCGTAGGCGGGATGCGAGGTGTGCGCCACCTGCCGGCACCGCACCCGCACGGCACCGAGCTCCAGGTCCCCGGCGCGCACCTGGACACCGTGCGCGGCCGCGAGCCTGCGCAAGGGGGACCGCAGCTCCGACTGCTCGTCGCTGACCAGCCAGGCGTCGAGCCGACCGAGCGGCGGCTCGGCCCCGGGGCCGCCGTCGAAGGCCGCACGGTGCCCGGCGTAGCGCAGCAGCAGGCCGGCGGGGGCGAACCGGGGCGAGTTCATCGCTCCCACACCCAGCAACGTCAGCCGCAGCCAGCGGTTCACGGGCCGCTCCCGTTTCCTGCACCTTCCGGCTTTCCGCCTCGTGCCGGCCACCATCAGGCCCGCGCGTGGCAAACAAGTCCACCGTCTTCTTGATACCCGGGTGGCCAAGATCCAGTACATGGCTGTCGGCCAGGACGCGGATCGGGGCGAGGCCGGATCGGCCCCTGCCACGGCGGGCCCGGCGAGCAGGTACGTCGCTGCGGGCCGGCCATCTGTCGGATGCCGGGCGTAGTACCGGCGGCCTCCTCGCCGAGCGGGCCGGGTCAGTGTGTGGTCCGGACGATGACGACCGGACAGTGGGCGTGGGTGGCGACGCGTCGGCTGACCGAGCCGAGCAGCCTGGGCAAGGCGTATCCCTGCGGCCGCGGCGTCCGGGCGGCCGCAGGAGCGGCCTGAACGGCCCGGCCTTGGCGGAGGAGTCGCCTGGTCGGGCCGGGAGGCGGACCATGGAAAATGGAATGACGGACCTCGCGGAGGTGAACCGCGATGACACTGCCCGTACGACACCGGCCGGGGAGCCTGCTGGGAAGGGCGTTCCCCACCTTCGGATGGGGTGAACCGGTCGCTGCCGAGTTCGACGAACTGTTTGAGCGTATGAACCGGCTGCTGGAAACCGCTGCCACCGCTCCGGCCGCACGGGCCTGGTCCCCCGCTGCGGACATGCGGGAGACCGATGACGCCTACGTGATCGAGGCAGAACTGCCCGGCGTCAAGGGAGACGACATCGACATAGAGATGAGCGAGCGGGAAGTGCACATCACCGGGGAGTACAAGGAAAGGGAGCGTGAAGGCGTACTGCGCCGCAGCACCCGCCGCACGGGGCACTTCGAGTACGACGCCCTCCTTCCCACCGATGTCAAGACCGACGACGTCAATGCAACCCTCAGCGACGGCGTGCTGACCGTCACGGTGCCCAAGGCACAGGCCGCCAAGCCCCGGCACATCGCAATCACCGGGTCCTGACGGTCCCCGTCCGGCGCGTCACGCCGTCCTCGCGCGGCAGCCGGTACGGGGTACTGCTCCCCGCCCGGCTGCCGTGCGACAGCCATTCCACCGGCACGGATCCCCACCGCGCTGCGTTCATTCCGGCACGCACGGAGTCGGCCTGTTGCACGATCCGGTACGCCTGCTCCGCCGCCGTCGGCGTGGGAACGCGGTCATCCTCGCCGTCGTGGCGGTTTCGGGCACGCCTTCGGACAGGGCCATGCGGTCACTCGACGGCGTGCCCGCCCTGGAAGGCCCCGCGTGACGACTGCAAGGCTGCATGGCTGCTCAGGCATGCAGTTGACACCGGCACCCGCGACAGTTGGGCATGAGGGTTGCGTCATATGGCCGCGGCGTGAACGGACATATGAGGAAGCAACGGCAGTTCGGCGACGACTTGGAAACGGCCGTGGGGGAGTGGGCCCGCCCGCAGACGGCCGCCGCAGACGGCCGCCGACGGAGTGGGCGCGTTCACGCATTCCGATCAGGCCGTAACCGCTGCCCGGGGTGGGGAGGAAGGACCGATCCGCGGCTCCGTCGTTGCTGATGCTGATCGCCAGCCGGTCACGGGAGTAACCGAGCCGCAGTTCGGCCGAGGGAGTGGCCGCATGCTTGGTGACGTTGGTCAGCGCCTCCTGCACGATGCGGTACGCGGTCAGATCCGCCCCGGGGGAGAGGGGTTGAGGTTCTCCCTCGGCGATGACGTGGACCATGAGCCCGGCTCTCCGGAACGACGCGGTCAGTTCCGCGAGTTGTGCGAGTCCGGGCGCGGGCTCGCCGGGTTCGTCCGCATCGCCCGCCTGACGCAACAGACCCACGGTGGCCTTGAGTTCACGTATGGCCGAGGACGTGGTGGCGGTGAGCTCGGTGACGATCTGCTCGGCCTTGTCCGGCCGGGCTCGTAGGATGCGGGCCAGCTGCGCCAGCTGGAGAAGGCCGGTTACGTGGACCGCTTCACGGATCCGGACGACCGCCGCGCCCAGCGCATCCGGCTCACCGACGCCGGCCTGGACGCCGCCCAACGGATGTGGGAGGCGAGCCATCGGGGGATCGAGCAGGCTGTGGCCCACTGGACGTCCGAGGACCGGCACCGGCTCGCCGCCCTCTTCCATCGGCTCGTCGACGACTTCATCGCCCATGCCGGGGACGAGATCGACGCGCCGCCGGCCTCGGCGTCAAGCCCGGGCGCGTACGGCCTTCCTGCCGGCGGCGAGGAGGCCGCCGCCCGCGCCCAGCGACACCAGGCCCATGGAGACGGCGGCCATGATCCCCTGCACGCCGTCGACGGCGAAGTAGCAGATCGCCGCGACGGAGCCGTTGAACAGGAACAGGAACCAGAGCACCGGCCGCGTTGACAGGAACGCCTTGATCTTCGGCTTCTGTGCGATGCGCGTGCCCGTCAGGAGGGCGACGGCGATACCGGCGTACGTGGCCACGCTCTTCTGTGTGCCGTCGAGAAGGAGCCCGGAGGCCGCGCCGGCGGCAAGTCCTGCCACGAACAGGAGCCAGAGCACGACCGATGAGAAAAGGGACTTCATGGTGGATTCCTCGGGAGCGGAGGGAGTGGAGGGGCGGTGATCGCCCGGGTCCAACGATTCCGCGGCGGGCGCTCCGCTTCGAGGGAGGCCACTCCCGAACCGGTGGTGTAGCCCGCTACACCATCGGTTCGCCTGACGAGGGTCTGAGCGGTCGACGGGTGCAGACGAAAGCCGGCCCTGCCCGGCCTAACCGGACGTGTGGGACCGGCGGGGCGGGGCACTCGCCGTGGCCCGGGGGGTGGAGGGGGCGGGGGGTGTGGGGGGCGACGAGG